>JBKJTK010000400.1:0-5033 GCA_046590875.1 Chiayiivirga sp. | reverse complement strand
CAAGCTGCTGGTCCTCAACGGACCCAATCTCAACCTGCTGGGCACGCGCGAACCGGGGATCTACGGCCATGCCACGCTGGCCGAGATCGCCGCCGACCTGGAACGCCGCGCGCTGGCTGCCGGCCACGCGCTGGAAAACTTCCAGTCCAACGCCGAGCACGAACTCATTGAGCGGGTGCAGGCGGCGCGCAGCGACGGCACCGCCTTCATCCTGATCAATCCGGCCGCCTTCACCCATACCAGCGTCGCGCTGCGCGATGCGCTTGCCGCGGTGGCGATTCCGTTCATCGAAGTGCATTTGTCCAACCCGCACGCGCGTGAACCGTTCCGCCACACGTCCTTGTTTTCCGACCTGGCCGTCGGCGTGGTCGCGGGTTTCGGTCCGCTTAGCTACGGACTGGCGTTGACCGCGGCGGTTCACCGCCTCACGCCGACCGTGGACGAACACCACGAGATCCAGACCGGGATCTGACCTTTCCATTTTCTTTCCTGTCGCGGCCGCGTCCGCGAATCATCGCATCGACACGAGGCCAACATGGACCTGCGCAAGATCAAGAAACTGATCGACCTGCTTGAGGAATCCAACCTCAGCGAGATTGAGATCAAGGAAGGCGAGGAGTCGGTCCGGCTTGCGCGTCATCCCAAGGGCACGACCTTCGCCGCGTCCGCGCCGATGCAATACGCTCCGCCGATGCAGTACGCGCAGCATGAGCCCGCGCCGCGCGCGCCACAGCTGCAGGGTATGGCCTCACCGGTGGAGGCCGCGACCGGAGGTCGTGGCGGACCCGCGCTCCCCGAAGGCCACGTGGTGCGTTCGCCCATGGTCGGTACGTTCTTCGCGTCGCCCAATCCCGATTCCGCGCCATTCGTGAAGGTGGGTCAGGCGGTGAAAGCCGGCGACACGCTGGGCATCATCGAGGCGATGAAGATGTTCAATCCGATCGAAGCCGATGTCAGCGGCACTGTCACCGCGATGCTGACCTCCAGCGGGCAACCAGTCGAATTCGATGAACCCTTGTTCGTGATTTCCTGACGGCCGCAAGAGCCACCCGTCCGCGAATAGACGCCAATAAACGCAAATGAGCAGAATCAAAAAGCTCCTATGCATTTATTGGCGTTCATTCGCGGATAACCGCACTTCATCTCACGAACCCGCCTCCGCCCATGCCTCTGCTCGATAAAGTCGTCATCGCCAACCGCGGCGAGATCGCGCTGCGCATCCTGCGTGCCTGCCACACGCTCGGCATCAAGACGGTTGCGGTGCATTCCACCGTCGATCGGAATTTGAAGCACGTAGCGATGGCGGACGAGTCGGTCTGCATCGGGCCCGCGCCGTCGCCCGAGAGTTATCTCAACATCCCGGCGATCATCGCGGCGGCCGAAGTCACCGACGCGCAGGCGATCCATCCGGGCTACGGATTTCTCTCCGAAAACGCAGACTTCGCCGAACGAGTTGAGAAGTCGGGCTTTGTCTTCATCGGACCGCGCGCCGACACGATTCGCCTGATGGGCGACAAGGTCGAAGCGATAAAGGCGATGAAGGCCGCCGGCGTGCCCTGCGTTCCCGGCTCCGGTGGCCCGCTAGGCGACGATGCGGTCGCCAACACCAAGGTCGGTCGCGAGATCGGCTATCCGGTCATCGTGAAAGCGGCTGGCGGCGGTGGCGGACGCGGCATGCGCGTGGTGCACACCGAGATGGCGCTGATGAGCGCCATCGCCACGACGAAAGCCGAAGCCAAGGCTGCGTTTGGCAACGACATGGTCTACATGGAGAAGTTTCTCGAGAACCCGCGTCATGTCGAAATCCAGGTACTGGCGGACGGACAAGGCCACGCGATTCATCTGGGGGAGCGCGATTGCTCGATGCAGCGCCGTCACCAGAAGGTCGTGGAAGAAGCGCCCGCGCCGGGCATCACGATCGAGCAACGCGCCGAGATTGGGCGTGTATGCGTCGACGCCTGCCTGCGCATCGGCTACCGCGGCGCCGGCACCTTCGAGTTCCTTTACGAAGACGGCCGCTTCTACTTCATCGAGATGAACACCCGCATCCAGGTCGAGCATCCGGTCACCGAACTCGTCACCGGTGTCGATCTGGTACGCGAGCAACTGCTCATCGCCAGCGGACGCCCGCTGTCGATCACCCAGGACGACATCGTGCTGCGCGGGCATGCGATCGAATGCCGGGTGAACGCCGAAGACCCCGAGTCCTTTCTGCCGTCTCCGGGCCTGATCCGGCATTTCCACGCGCCTGGCGGCCCCGGCGTACGCGTCGACAGCCACATTTACGAAGGCTATCGCGTCCCGGCGAACTACGACTCGATGATCGGCAAGTTGATCGTGCACGGCGCGGACCGTGCCCAGGCCATTGCTCGCATGCGCTGCGCGCTGAGCGAGATGGTGGTTGATGGCATCAAGACCAATGTCCCGCTGCAACAACGCATCATGGCCGACTCAGGATTCCAGCAAGGAGGGATGAACATCCACTATCTGGAAAAGCGGCTGAAGGAACACAAGGAGAAGACGGTGGGCCTAGGTTGATCTCACAACTCACGCCCGTCGTCTGACTACTCGAAGCCGCCGCGGAAGATGCAATCGCCCGTGCACTGCACCGGTAGGTCGAAGTCGCTGGTGAGGCTGAGCCCGGAGTAGCCGGCGAAGGCGTGCAGCATGACGTGCCAGGTGCCGGCTTGCGGGGTCGCGATGGTGCAGAGCTCGGCGTTGGAGTTGGCTTCGGATTTGCAATCATTGATCGCGGTGGTGGGGACGCTGCCGAAGCGCACGTACAGGTCAGCGTCGCCGCTGCCGCCCGAGGTCTGGAACCTGAGATTGGTCGCGCCCACCGGCACTTGCAGGGTGAAGAAGATCTCGGCTTCCTGTGCGCTGGTCAGGTTGGCGACTCCGCCGCCATCGCTGAGCACCATGGCCGGCGCCGCATTGGTCGTGGCCACAGCGATGGTCGAATAGGGGCTGCGGTTGCCGACGGTATCGAACGCGCGCACGCGGTAGCGATAGGTCGTCCACGCGCTCAAGCCGCTGTCGGCGAACGCAGTACCGAGCTGCTCGCGGATCTCCGCGAAATTGTTACAGCCCGCGCCTAGGCAGCGCTCCAGTTCGTAGCCTGCGAGGCCCGAACCGCCGCTGTCGCTGGCGGCATTCCAGCTGGTGTTGATGCTGGCGCTGCCAGTCGCCGTGGCGGTCAGGTTCGTCGGGGCCGTGGGCGGGGTGACGTCGCCGCCGCCGGGCACCGGGTAGGCGATCGCGGCCGCCGCGCGATCATCCGCGCCCAGCACCGCACCCCGTCCGTCGCCGTGGGCGAAAGCGCGCATCGTGGCCGCGTTCAGCACCGCATCGGTATTGCAAGCCGGGCTCTGGTTGTCGCCGCAGGAATGGCCGAAAGCCAGGACGTGTCCGACCTCGTGCGCCATGACCTCGGCGCCGTTCTTGCCGGGTTGCCCCCCTGGACCGTCAAGAAACGTATGGGCGCCATTCTGAACGACGACAAAGCCGTCCGAGCGCGGATACCAGGTCTGTCCGTTGAACAGCTGTCCTCCGGAATTGGCGAACGATCCACCGAAGGCCAGGGTGCCGCTGCCGTTGAACGCGCCGGCGATGCTTTCCGAGGGATCGTTCCAGCACACGTGCCCGGAGTAACTCCCCGTCCCCTGCTGCGGCTTGTTGCACACGCCGGGGTTGGCCTGGGTTCCGGCGAAATTCAACACGATGCGACTGGTCGCATCGTTGGTCCACACCGCCAGTGCGTCCGACAGCCAGACGAACTCATCGGTGACCGCGCCGGTCTGACCCTCGGGGCCAGCCCGCCAGGGCATGCTCTGTTCGCTGTCGAACTGGAACCAGCGACCCGGCCCCGGCGGATTGAAGTTGAACATGAGGAAGGTGAATTTCTCGGCCGTGCCAAGCGAAATTTCTTCGCGCAGGTAGTCGGGCTCGCGCCGCACGCCGCGGCCGCGATCCACCAGCCAACGCTCGAACGCCTTCGAATCGCGCGGCGCGTGGTAGCGCTGGATCGCGGCACTCTTGCCGAATTCGAGCGACCCCTCCAGCGCGCGGACGTAATGTCCGCGTCCCACCAGGGCCTCCTCCCGTCCGAACAAGCCCAGTGAAAGCTGGTATGGCTGCAATGCGCCGT
Source organism: Chiayiivirga sp. (assembly GCA_046590875.1). GTDB lineage: Bacteria > Pseudomonadota > Gammaproteobacteria > Xanthomonadales > Xanthomonadaceae > JALCLA01. Next base: position 886 of record JBKJTK010000400.1, on the reverse strand, counting down.
CGGCGCGGCGGACATGGAACAGCAACACGGTGGCGCCCGCCGCGAGCTGCGGCACGCCCTCGACAATGAAATTGTGGTGTGGCGCGTTGAACGTGCCCGGCAGCGCCAGGCTCTGAATCGTCTGCAGCGACGGGCCGGCGAGCACTTCGACCACGCTTAATTCGTAGCGTGTCTCAAGGTCGCCGTCGGCCGCCGGCAACACGCGTTCCACCCGCGCCTTGACCACCCCTTCCGCGCCGTCGAACAGCTCGGCGTCTTGCATCATCACGTAGCTGTAGGCGCTCACCGCCACCGGGGCCAAGGCGAACAGGACCAGACAGCCCAGACCCAGCCATTTGCAGACGTTTCGGTTCATGTCAGGCTTCCCCCTCAGGTCGCTCCGCATCGAGAATACACCTGCCCCGCTAAGGTGGCGTGAAGTCCGGCCCGCATGCCCTTCCTTGAACTTACCCTCCCCTGCCGCGAAGCCGATCATCCGCGTCTCGAACATGCGCTTGAGGATGTCGGCGCGTTGTCGGTCACGATGATGGACGCCCACGCGCAAGCGCCGGACGAGCAAGCGATTTTCGAGCCCGGCGTGGGCGAGCAGCCGCTTTGGCGCGAGATGGCGATCAGCGCACTATTCCCGTGCGATGCGAAACCGCAATCGATACTTGCCGCGCTGGAAGCGTTCGACCACGACCTCGATCTCACTTTCGCGGAATTCCGCGAAGTCGCCGACCAGGACTGGGAACGAGCGTGGATGGACCAGTACCGCCCGATGCATTTCGGGCGACGGTTGTGGATCACGCCGTGGAATCTCGAACCCGACACCGTGGACCGGGATGCCGTCATTGTACGGCTCGACCCCGGCCTCGCCTTCGGCACCGGCACGCATCCCACCACG
>JBKJTK010000460.1:0-6588 GCA_046590875.1 Chiayiivirga sp. | reverse complement strand
GGGCGAAAGCGACCTGCGCGCCCTCGCGATAGACACCGAAGCAGAGCGAGTGATCGAGGGCGCGATCAAGCACCGAACGTGGCACCCCGCGTGCCCAGTAGCTTTCCTCGCTTAGGTGGCGATGGATCAAACTGCGGTCGAGACGGGTGCGGTCAGTGTCGATCTCGAGGTTCAGCATCGCCCTAGCCGCCACCCATGGCTTGCACCAGTTCCACGGCATCGCCCTCGCGCAGCGCGTGCCCGACATGGCGGCTGCGCGGCACAATCGCGCGATTCACTTCCACCGCGACGCGTTTCTGTCCCAAGCCCAGATGCTGCAACAGTGTGGCGATGTCCATTGCCTGCGGTAGATCGAGCGGTTCGCCGTTGAGCAGGATGTGCATCGATCGAAAACAGCATGGCGACGGGCAGGGAGCGAATCGTAACGCGTCGATTGCCGAATGGTGAATCAGTTTGAAACTGATCCCACCGTTCGGACTAACCCTTCGGCAGGCTCAGGACGGGGTACTCCTACGGCATATCGCAGGCAAGCAGCGAGATATCCCGACGGGCGCTTCGATACCTCAGCGCGAACGGTTCTCGGAAATTCAAACCGAGACAATATCGATTGCCCGAACGGATTGCCCGAACCTTGGCCGCTGGCTATCATCGCCTGCTGCCGCGGGTGTAGCTCAATGGTAGAGCTGTAGCTTCCCAAGCTACTGACGAGGGTTCGATTCCCTTCACCCGCTCCATTTGTGCGCATCCTTGCGCAAGAGCCCGGCCCTCCGTGGCCGGACTTTCCAAAAAGGCGCTTTCTGGCGCAACGGTGAATTGAGCCATGATCGCGACGATTCTCGGTTGGCGCGAGTGGCTGTCGTTGCCGCAGCTCGGGATCGCCGCGATCCGGGCCAAGATCGACAGTGGTGCGCGCTCGTCGGCGTTGCACGTGGAGGAGTTGTCGACGCACTACGTCGACGAGGTCGAGGTCGTGCGCTTTTCGTTGCATACCGGCGCCAACGAGCGTGTGGTGAGGTGCGAGGCGAGGGTGCTCGATCGTCGTCCGGTGACCGATTCCGGCGGTCACACCAGCGAGCGCGTGTTCATCCGCACCGAGCTGAATCTCGCCGGGCAGCGCTGCCCGATCGAAATCAACCTGACCAATCGGCGCAATATGCTGTTTCCCATGCTGCTCGGCCGCACCGCGATGGCGGGGCGATTCCTGGTCGATCCTGAGCGTTCGTTCGCGCTCGGCGACCGCGGCGAAGATTCCGGACCGTAGTCAGGGCCTATCCATGAAGCTCGCCATCCTGTCGCGCAACAGCAAACTGTATTCGACCCAGCGCCTGATCGAGGCCGCGCGCTCGCGCGGCCACACCGTGCGTGTACTGGACCCGTTGCGCTGCTATATGCGCATCGCGCCGAACTCGTTCGAGATGCACTACAAGGGCCGCGTGCTGTCGGACTACGACGCGGTGTTGCCGCGCATCGGCGCGTCGGTCACGTTCTATGGCACGGCGGTGCTGCGTCAGTTCGAAATGATGGGCGTGTACACGCCGAATGTATCGGACGCGATCCTGCGCGCGCGCGACAAGCTGCGTTGCCATCAATTGCTGGCCAAGCAAAACATCGGATTGCCGCGCACCGTGTTCGGCGATAACCCCGACGACACCGCCGACCTGCTGCGCATGCTCGGCAACCCGCCGCATGTCATCAAGCTCACCGAAGGCAGCCAGGGCAACGGCGTGATCCTGGCCGAGCGTGCCTCGGCCTCGCGCAGCGTGATCGAAGCCTTCCGCGGCCTCTACGCGAATTTCCTGGTGCAGGAATTCATCGGCGAAGCCAAGGGCTCGGACGTGCGTTGCTTCGTGGTGGGCAGCGAGGTGGTGGCGGCGATGCGGCGCCAGGCGCGCAAGGGCGAGTTCCGTTCCAACCTGCATCGCGGCGGCTCGGCGAAGTCGGTGCAACTGACCGATGTCGAACGCGAGACCGCGATTCGTGCTGCCAAAGTGATGGGATTGAACGTGGCGGGTGTGGACTTGCTGCGCTCCAAGCGTGGGCCGCTGGTGCTGGAGGTCAATTCTTCGCCCGGTCTGGAGGGGATTGAAGGCGCCACCCAGATGGACGTCGCCGGGTCGATCATCGAATACATCGACGAGCGCGCCCGACGTGCCAAACGTCGGTTGGCGAACAGCAAGTAATTGAATGTAAATGTATTTCGTTGATAGAACGCGTTTTAACAAAACCCTGAAACCGATTTAACGGCTTCTTAATCACGCCGACCGTAGTCTTCTCCGACCGGTAATTCCTGCGCGACACTCCTGCGTCAGTTCTGGTGACAAGCAGATTACGGTAATCGGGGCAGTAACTTTTTTGGCCCACGCGAGGCGCGTTCCCCAATTCGCCTCCGTGGGCCTTTTTGTTTTGGTAAGCGGGTCCTTCCGCAGGAGCCCGCAACATTTGCGGGTCCTTCCGCAGAACCCGCACTTCCATGTGCGGACTTTTTACGGCTGACGCCGTTGCGGCAAGAGAGTTCGCGCGAACTTGGAGCTTACGAAGCTCTTCGTTGACAACGTACGAAGACATACGTACTCTTCCGCGACCTATCACTGACGTCCCGGAGAGATGCCATGCAAGTCCGCCTTTGTCTGTTGTTGATTGCGATGCTTACCAGCCCGATGGCGCTGGCCTCGGCCAAGGAATCCATCAAGGCCGATCCCTCCGAGTTTTCGGCGCGTCGCGCCCAGATCGAGAAGGCGCTCAGCGATCCCGATCGCTACAGTGAATTGACCCGCACCCAGCGCGAAGAACTGGCCGAGGCACTGGACCGGATGGAGAAGACGCTGGCCGGGACCGATTCGATTGCGAGTCTCGACGAGGGCACCAAGGTGCAGTTGATCAACGACCAGGAGTGGGTCAATACGGTGCTTACCAAGGGTGCCGAAGAGAGCCGTCTTGTTTGCCGTTCTGAGGTGGCGACCGGTTCGCATCGCAAGAAGACGACCTGCCAAACAGTGGCGCAGATTCGTCGAGCGCGCGACCAATCCCAGCATCAACTGCGTCAGACCCAGCGTTCGCGTATGACCGGCCCGGGGAACTGATTCCTTGCTTGGCATTTAGGTCGGGTGCATGCTGCGCCCGGCCGATGGAAACGCCCTGACTATGCATCCCGTGATCCCTACACCGCCGCGACCGACTGACGCCGAACTGGCGATCCTCGATGTGTTGTGGCGTCGTGATGCGGCGACGGTGCGCGAAGTCTTCGAGGCGCTCTACGAAGACGAAGGGGGCGGTTACACCACCGCGCTCAAATTGTTGCAGGTGATGCATGCCAAGGGCCTGGTGGCGCGCGACGACACGGAGCGCGCCCATGTTTACCGCCCGGCGGTGTCGCGCGAGACCGCGCAGAACCGGCTGCTGGGGCCGATCGTGCAACGCATGTTCGGTGGTCGACGGATGGATCTGGTGCTGAGTGTTCTGGGCGCCGGCGACGCGCCCGATGCGACAGAGTTGGCGCAGGTCCGCGCGCTGCTTGATCGTCTGGAGCAGCGCAAATGACGTCCCGATGGATGCAGGAACTGGAACCCTTGGTCTCCGCTCTGGGGCGGACGCTTGTCGATTTTCTCTGGCAAGGTGTGTTGATTGCGGCCGTCTATGCCATGGCACGCACCCTGTGGCGCCGTCCACGCGCGCGCCTGCTCGCCGGCCACATCGCCCTACTGACCCTGGCGCTGGCGCCGCTGTTCACCCTCAGCGCCCAGTTGGCGAATCCGCATACCGCGGCGGCCAGCGCGATGGCGAGCGGCTATTTGCCCGAGACCCTGCGGGTTTGGGCCGACGCCAATGCGCGGGCAAGCGCCCTGGGATGGCAATACTGGCTGGTCGCGGCCTGGGCCGCCGGTGTCGCGGTGCTGAGCCTGCGACTGTGGACCCAATGGCGCGGTCTGCGCCGTCTCTGCCGCGAGGCTCTGCCGCTCGATGCGGCCTGGCAGCAGCGTTTCACGGCCCTAAAGACACGCCTCGGCGTGCGCTGGCGGGTACGACTGCGCGCGGGTGCACGCATCGCCGCGCCGATGCTGGTTGGCGTGCTGCGTCCCACGATCCTGTTACCGAGTTCCCTGGTTGCGCGTCTGCCCATCGATCAGATGGAACTGGTGTTGCTGCACGAACTGGCGCATCTGCGCCGTTTCGATCCGCTGCTCAACCTGCTGCAAACCGCCATCGTCACCCTGTTGTTCTATCACCCGGCGGTACATTGGATCTCGCGCCGGGTGCATGAGGATCGTGAGCTGTGTTGCGATGAGGACGTGGTGGCGAGCGGCGGCGACCGCCTGCGTTATGCGCGCGTGCTCCTGACGCTGGCCGAGGAAGGTTGGCCCGGTGCGCCGGCCACGGCGCTGGCCGCTTCCGGCGGCGCACTGCTGCAGCGCGTGGAGCACATCGTTGACGTGCCCAGCTCGCGTGGCGTCAATGCGCAGGGCATCGTGCTGCTGGCGCTCGCCAGCCTGTTGGCCCTGGTTTGGTGGCTGCCGGCGCGCGAGCGCGAGTTGCCGCGCTGGTTCCTGTCGGGTGCGGCGCTGGTCCCGAACGACTTGTTGAGCGCGCCGCTGCGCGAGCTATTGGTGAGCGATATCGCCACGGTCGCGGTGCTGCGGGTGCAACCGGTGGTGCTGTCCGAGACCGCCATCGAGAGCGGAGCAACGAACACCGAACCCCTTGCATTGCCGGGGCTGCCGCGCGCGTTCCCGCCGCTGGCGATTGAACCTCTGGTGCCGGTGCCCGATCTGAGGGCAGGACGCCCGGAAAGCTTTGCACTCCCTTCGGTCGTCGCGGAGGCTGGGAGCGCAGAGCGGCTGAGTGCAACCGGTCGGCCGCGCCTGCCGGAGACGGTGGTCGAGGCCGCCATGCAGCCGGCACCGCGGGTTCGGATCGAACCCGTGTATCCCTCCGACGCGCGCGAGCGCGGCGAGCAGGGCTGGGTCGAGCTGAGCTATCGCATCGGCGCCGACGGCCGCGTCGACGACATCGCGATCGATCGCGCGGTTCCGAGCATCGCATTCGAGCGTGCGGCGCGCGACGCGCTGCGCCAATGGCGCTTTGCACCCACCGATGCCGATGGTCGTGTGTTACGTGTGCGCTTTGATTTCGTGCTGACGCCCGGCACGGCCGAAGCGACCGCCGGCACGGCCGAAGCCATGGGTCCGGCCCACGCAGTGCCTGCCGAAGTCGACGCGCGCTGCAAGCCACGCACCGGCTCGCGCCTGTGCCCCACGATACGGGATTCAATCCGGCAACTGAGTCCGCGCTGAAGCGCGCGTTCCCTCCGCGGCGTCCCCGACTCGCGCTCGCGTCAAGGTTGGCGGTACCCTAGGCCGCATGCGCATCCTCGTAATCGAAGACAACAGCGACATCGCGGCGAACCTTGGTGATTTCCTCGAGGATCGCGGCCACACCGTCGACTTCGCCGCCGACGGCGTCACCGGCCTGCATTTGGCGGTGGTGAACGAATTCGACGCCGTGGTGCTCGATCTCAATCTGCCCGGGATGGACGGACTTGAAGTCTGCCGCAAGCTGCGTGGCGAGGCGCGCAAGCAGACCCCGGTGCTGATGCTGACCGCGCGTGACGCGCTGGAACAGAAGCTGGCCGGCTTTGAATCCGGCGCCGACGACTATCTGGTCAAGCCGTTCGCGTTGCAGGAAGTCGAGGCGCGGCTGACTGTGCTGGTGCGACGCGGCAAAGGTGCCGCGCCGCGCGTGCTGAAGGTCGCGGACCTCGAATACAACCTCGACACGCTGGAAATCGTGCGCGGCGGCAAAAACGTCAATCTCAATCCCACCGCTCTCAAAATCCTGGCTTGCTTGATGGAATCGTCCCCGGCGGTGGTGACGCGGCAAGAACTCGAAACCCGCGTCTGGGGCGAGGAACTGCCGGATTCGGACAGCCTGCGCGTGCATATCCACGGCCTGCGCGCCGCGGTCGACAAGCCGTTCGGCAAGCCGCTGATCCAGACCCGGCACGGCATCGGGTACCGCATCGCGGAAATCGAACCGGCGGTCGTCTGATTCGATGCTCTACCGGCGTCGACTCCGCAGCCGCATCATTCTTTCCTTTGTGGTGTTGGGTTTTGGCCTGACCGCGCTGTTTGCGGTGTCGACGCTGTTGTTGCGGGCGCGGATCGAGAATCAGCTGGTGGAAGACTGGCTGCAAAGCGAGGCGCGCTCGTTCCTCGAGTTCAAGCGCGTCAATCGCGGCGAAGATGTGCCGTATCAGCTCTCGAGCGCGCAGATGGAGTTCTTCGCATACCGCCCTGACAGTCCGCGGATTCCGCTCGGCTGGGCGCGCCTACCGAGCGGTGTGCACGATATGTCCGGTGGCTATGGCGACGAACACGACGAGGCCTTCAAACTCGTGGTGGAGCGCGAAGCCGATATCGTCACCTTTATCAAGTATCCCTACGGCCGCCAGGCGCTGGGCTTGCATCAGATGCTGGTGCTGTTGGGCGTGGCGGTGGTGATGTTCACCGGCTTGGCGTGGCTGGTGGGAGTGTGGTCGTCGCGGCGGGTGATGCACCCGGTCGCGGATCTGGTGACGCGCTTGCGATCGTTCCA
>JBKJTK010000266.1:0-6890 GCA_046590875.1 Chiayiivirga sp. | reverse complement strand
GTAGTGCTCGCCGGCGGCGGCGCGCTTGAACAGACTGCGGCGCGGCAGCAGGTCGAGGATCTGGTCGTCGGTCGAATCCAGCCGCACCCAGTCTCCGACCGCCGCGCGCTGCTCGGGCCGGTAACCGGCGCGGATCCACGCCGCCGGCGACTGCACCGTGAACTCGCGTTCGCCGTCGGTGACCTTGTAGCCGGAGCGATGTTGTTCGGTGACGCGTGCCAACCGTCCCGGCTCGGCAGCCTGCAAGGCCACCGCGGCAGGTGCATCGGCGCGCCAACCGATGGCGGCGAGGCGGTGCGCGGTTCCGGAGTCGAGCTGCATCGCCGCATTGTAAAGAGTCGCCGCATTCTCTGCTGCTGTTTGTGGCGCAACCGGCGCGACTCGTTGAAGAACTTACTCGAACCCGTCCGAAAAGATCGAGGGCAGAGCCGACAAAGCGGCCATTTGGTCGCGCGCAGATTCGCCAACCCGCGTGAAACGGCCAGCGATGTAAAGGAAACCCGATCCGTTCAAGGACATACCATCCACGCTCCCGTCCACCGAAGGATTCCAGTCCAGGTCCGCTGCCCCCGGGCCCATTGCCGAGAGCTTGGCAAGGTGGTTACGGCTCTGCCCACCGATAGTGCTGAAATCCCCTCCCGCATACACCGAGCCCTTCTCATCGACGACCAATGCGGACACGTAAGAATTCGGTGCCGGGTTCCAATCAGGATCGACGATACCGGAACTATTGAGCTTCGCCAGGCGGTAGCGTTCCGGTCCACTGACTGGGCGGAAGTTGCCCGCGGCATAGAGGTTGCCTCCGGTGTCGACCGCCAGCGCACCCACGTAATGGTCGAGCGCCGCCGAACTCCAGCCTGGGTCTGCGCTGGCGCCCGTGCCTTCGGTTGAATACTTGGCCAAGAGCTTTCCCTGTTCGCCGTAAAATGTACCGCTCGCATAGATAGAGCCAGCGCCATCCAGCGCCAAAGCAATGACCGCTCCTGAATGCAGGTAGGGGGTCCAATCGGGATCCGCGTTGCCCGATCCGGTTCCCGACAACTTGGCGATGCGAAAGTGCGATTGCCCATTGACTCTGTTGAACTCACCACCAATATAGATCGTTCCGCTGCCATCGACGACCAAGTCGTTTACCCAGTTGTCCAGCGTCGGCTGCCAATCGGGATCCACCACTCCGTTGCTCAAGAGCTTGGCAACATAACTTCGCGGGACCCCTCCGATGGCGCCGAACGACCCCGCCACAAAGATCGCCCCGTTGCTGTCCAGGGCCAGGTCGCTCACAGGGCCGTCGGCGGTAGGATTCCAGTCCGCATCCAGCTCGCCGTTTGAGTGCAGCCGCAAGAGATTGGCGCGGGGTTGGCCTTCCGCCTTCTCGAAATCCCCGCCGACAATGACCCCGCCGTCGGGCTGCACCACGACTTCATTGACTTCAGACTCAGACTCGGTGTCGATCGAAGCATCGACTATTCCCGAAACGTTGATCGCCGCCAACCCCAAGCGCATTTGCTGATCCACATGGGTGAAACGCCCGCCGATCATCACGCGTCCGTCGATGTCAAGCGCGATGGACTCAACACCCTTATCCGGCGATGGATGCCAACCGGCATCCGCTGCGCCTTCGCCAGTGGTCGAGAGTTTCGCGACAAGATCGCGTGCCGCCCCCCCTAGACTCCGGAAATCACCAGCTACGTACAATGATCCGTTGCCGTCGAGCGCCAAGGCATGCACAGTGATTCCGTCGGGCGACGGGTTCCAGTTCGGATCCGCAGCACCGGTGCCTGCCGCCGAAAGCTTGGCGATTCGATTCCGAGCTTCGCCGCCGATCATGGTGAAGTCTCCACCCGCATACAGTGCGCCAATGCCATCGAGCGCCAATGCACGAACGTAACCGCCACTGGCCGACGGGTTCCAGTCGAGATCGAGCGCACCTGTCCCACTGCCAGAGAACTTCGCGATTCGGGAACGGGCTGGTCCTCCAATGCCACCGACGCGGCTGAAGGCGCCGCCGGCAAACACGGCGCCATCGGCGCCGACCGCCAGAGCGAGTACCGGTGCGCTGACATTCGGGTTCCATTCGAGGTCCAACGCACCCGTGCCGGTCGCAGAGAGCTTTGCAACATAGTTCCGCGACGTCGCTTTGATCCCCCTGAAGTAGCCACCGACGTACACTGATCCATTCCCATCCACGGCCAACGCCTCGACGAATTGGTTCGGCGACGGGTTCCAGTCAGGGTCCACCTCGCCAGAACCCGACAACTTGGCCAGATATTGACGGCCCAGACCACCGATCTGAGTGAACCCACCGCCTACGAATACGGCTCCGCTCCCATCCACCGCGAGGGCTGACACAAACCCGTTAGGCGACGGATTCCAAGCGGGATCCAAGCTTCCATCGGGACGAAACCGAGCCAGATTCGACCGCGGCTGGCCAGCGATGGAGTCGAACGCACCCCCCACAACGAGACCGCCGTCCGGCTGCCGGACGAAGACGACGACAACCCCGGCATTGGTGAGGTCCAGGTCTGGCATAGCCAGCGGTGCGGGCGATTGAGCCTGAGCAGACCCGGCGAGACCAACGGCCAGCATCCAGGTCCGTGCGAGAATGGCAAGTGGCATACCCATGGGATTTTCGTGTTGGCGCCCGTATGGGCCATTGAATGGCGCGCATTGTCCGGGGAGCTGGGGCCATAGGCAATCAAGCGGTAAGCTCGCTCGGAATTCGAAGTCGGAGTCGCTTATGCTCGTGCTTGCCCGCTTTACCCTCTGGCTCGGTGGCCTCGGCTTCCTCGCCTTCGGTCTCGCCTTCCTGATCGCGCCGCTGGAAACCTTCGCCGCCGCCGGACTGCCGATGCAGGGCGCGCTCGCCGCGACCGAACTGCGCGCGTTCTACGGCGGATTGGAACTGGCCCTGGGCGTATTGCTGATCGCGGCTGATCTGAATCCGGGTGCACGTCGCCACGGGCTGATCCTGTGCCTGGCGAGCTTTGGCGGGATCGGGTTGGCTCGCCTGCTGGGCATCTTGCTCGCGGGCAGCGCGACGCCGTTCCTGTGGGTGGCGCTGGCGACCGAATTGACCCTGGCGACTCTGGCCGCCGTCAGCCTGCGGGGAATCAGGGCCGAAAAGGTCTGAATCTGCCCGATAAACGCCAGCTTGCGTTCTGCCGCGGCGCACAAATTCCGGTAGGCTTGGGCCCAGTCCCGCCGCTGATACAGTCCCATGTCGCAACGCACCGTTCCCACCCGCCAGCGTCTGTCCCAGGTCAAATACGAGATTCGCGGCGAGCTCGCGCGCCGCGCGCGCGATCTGGAAGCCCAGGGTCGCGAACTGATCAAGCTCAATATCGGCAATCCGGGCGCCTTTGGTTTCCGCGCCCCGCAGCACATTCAGGACGCCATTGCGCGCCACCTTGCCGAGAGCGATCCCTACTGCCATCAGCAAGGCCTGACCGAAGCACGCGACGCGGTCGCCGCGCAGCAGATCGCGCGCGGCGCGCACGGTGTCAGCGCCAACTACGTGTTCATGGGCAATGGCGTCAGCGAACTGATCGATATGGCGCTGCGCGCGTTGCTGAATCCCGGCGACGAAGTGCTGCTGCCCAGCCCCGACTATCCGTTGTGGAGCGCGGCCACCATCCTCAACGACGGCGTGCCGGTGTATTACGACTGCAAGCCCGAGCACGGCTTCCAGCCCGATCCGGAACAGATCGAGCGCCTGATTTCTCCGCGTACGCGAGCGTTGGTGCTGATCAATCCGAACAATCCGTCCGGCGCGGTGTATCCGCGCGAAACCTTGCAGGCCTTGGTGCGGATCGCGGAGAAACATCGCCTGCTGTTGATGGCGGATGAAATCTACGACGGCATCACCTACGACGGCGCGCAGTTCGTGCCACTGGCTTCGCTCAGCGGCGACTTGCCTTGTCTGAGTTTCGGTGGATTGTCGAAGGTGCATCGCGCCTGCGGCTATCGCGTCGGCTGGGCCACGCTGTCGGGCGACCCGATCCGCAGCGGCGATTATCACCACTCGCTCGACCTGCTCGGCGCACTGCGGCTTTGCGCGAACGTGCCCGGGCAATGGGCGGCGCGCGCCGCGCTGCAAGGCCCGGACACGATTTCCGAATTGACTGCGCCGGGTGGTCGTTTGTATGAAGCGCGCCGCGCCGTCGTCGAAGCCTGCGAACGCAGCGAATGGTTGTCGCTGGTGGTGCCGCAAGGCGCGCTCTTCGCCTTCCCCGGCATCGACACCGCACCGTTCAAGGACTTTGATGACCACCGCTTCGCACTCGACCTGCTCGAAAGCGAAGGCGTGCTGGTGGTGCCGGGGTCGAGCTTCAATGTGCGCTATCGCAATCACTTCCGCGTGACGCTGTTGCCGCAGCCCGACGAAATCCGCGAGGTGTTCTCGCGCATCGAACGCGCGCTGGCACGACAGGTCGACGCGCCGCTTGCGCGCCAGGCCGCGATTGCGTAGCGCCGCGCTATTGCTCGCTGCAGGGGTGTCGACTGCAATGCTGTCACCCCCCACCCACGCTCGTGACGACGATAACTTGCGCTACCTGGCGCTGGGCGACTCATACACGATTGGCGAAGGCGTGGCCGACGCCGGACGCTGGCCTCAGCAACTCGCTCGCGCACTCCGTGCCGACGGTCTCGCGGTGGCCGACCCTCGCATCATTGCCACCACGGGCTGGACTACCGACGAGCTATCTGCCGCGATGGATGCCACAGAACCGCTGGGCGACTGGGACCTGGTGTCGCTTCTGATTGGCGTCAACAATCAGTACCGCGGACGCGACGTTGAAAATTTCCGCAGCGAGTTCGCGGCCTTGCTGGAACGAGCGATCCGACTGGCGCGTGGCCGCCATGATCGCGTACTGGTGCTGGCGATCCCGGATTGGGGTGTGACCCCGTTCGGGCGTGCCAGCGGGCGTGATCTGGCCGACGTTTCCCGGCAGCTGGATGCCTTCAATGCCGTGCTGCGCGAGGAATCGCGGCGTTGCGGCGTAGCGTTCGTCGACATCGCGCCCATCAGTCGTGCACGCGGCGGCGAGCCGGCGATGGTGACCGAGGACGGGCTGCATCCGTCTGCGGCGTTGTATGCCGAATGGACGGCGCTAGCGGTGCCCGCGGCGCGTCTCGGGCTGGTTTCAGAACACTGACACGGACGCGTGCGCGGGCGGTGCGCGGCAGCGGCCGTCGGGCGCGCTAGAATTGCATCATCTTTTCCCTTCGTCGAACCGCCATGTCCCTCGACCCCAGCCTGCGCCAGCGAATCGAAGCCCTGCTCTCCGCCCATCCCGTCGTGCTGTTCATCAAGGGCACGCCCGATTCCCCGCGCTGCGGTTTTTCCGCCAAGGTTGTGGGAGCGCTGGACGGGATCATCGACCAATACGAAAGCGTCGACGTGCTCGCCGATGCGGAGATCCGCGAGGGCATCAAGGCCTATGGCAGCTGGCCGACGATTCCCCAGCTATACGTCAAGGGTGAGTTGATCGGCGGCAGCGACATCATCGAATCCATGCTCAACTCCGGTGAACTGCACGCGCTGTTCGGCAAGGCCGCGCCAGATCGCACTCCGCCTACGATCAGCATCACACCGACGGCTGCCAATGCGATCCGCAGCGCGCTCGACGACGCCGATCCCGCGCTTGCGTTGCACCTGAACGTCGATCCGCGCTTCAACGCGCAGTTCCAGCTCAAGCCGGTGCAGGGGCACGAAATCGTGACCGAGGTGCACGGCATCCGCATCCATCTCGAACTGGCCAGCGCGCCGCGCGCGCAGGGGTTGGAGATCGACTGGATCGAGGACGCACGCGGCGCCGGGCTGGCGATTCGCAATCCGAATGCCCCGGCGGTGGTGAAGTCGCTGACAGTGCAACAACTACACGATCGCATTATCGCGGGTACCGTCGACGTCATTGACGTGCGCCCGGCCGACGCCCGCGCCCTGGCGCCGTTTCCGCAGCCGCACGACGTGCTCGACGAGGCCACCCGCTCCCGTATCGAGAGCCTGCCGAAGGATGTGCCGCTGGCCTTCCTTTGCCACCACGGCAACTCCAGCCGACAGGCCGCCGAACACTTCCGTGGCCTGGGTTTCCACGATCTTTACAACGTGGACGGCGGCATCGATGCCTGGTCGCGCGAGATCGACACCTCGGTTCCGCGCTACTGATCCGCGGCCCGAACGGTACTGGGATCGATACGGATCGTGAAACTAGGTGTCGGCGATCATCGATACCGTGACATTGCCTGAATTTTCCGGTAGGTTTCTCGGACAGAAGCTTGATCCTGCTGGAAAAGCTTCGGCCCGGCGCGGCCCTGCGTTGGATCGAAACGGGATAAGGGGAGGAACGTTTCCCATGCGCAAGATGTACGGGCTGGCCGCTGTGTTGCTGTTGTCAGGCTGCGGCGGTGGACGCGAAGACTATGCGGTCGAGGCATGCAGCACCGAACTCACCGCCAAACTCGCCGGTAAGACCTTTGCGTTGGACAAAGCCGACATGCTCGCCAAGGCCAAATCCGAAGGCGACGACGCGATAATGATCAAGTCTGAAGTCACCTTCGACGCCGGTCTGCCGGGCCAGTACAAGCAGGCATACGAATGCAAGGCACGCGTGGACGGCGACAGCGCGTGGGTCATCTCGTTGACCTTCAGCTGGTAGCAGCGCGGATGCCGTCATTCCCGCCACAGCGGGATTTCGGCGGATAATCGATAACGCGCTCCAAGGTCTCTCTATTCGTCGAAGCGCAAGTGCTTCACCGATTTGCCATGCCGTCGGATCAAGCGCAGCGCCTCGATCCCGATCTTGATGTGACTCTCGACGAAGTTTGTCGTTACGACTTGGTCGGAGGCCTCGGTCTTCACGCCTTCCGGAATCATCGGCTGATCCGAC
>JBKJTK010000244.1:0-3446 GCA_046590875.1 Chiayiivirga sp. | reverse complement strand
CACCGCCGCCAACCTCACCGCGCTCTACACCATCGCCCGCCGCGAAGTGAACCGCATCCTGCGCATCTGGGGCCAGACCCTGGTGCCGCCGGCAATCACGATGACGCTGTATTTCCTGATCTTCGGCAATCTGATCGGCTCGCGCATCGGGCAGATGGGCGGCTTCAGCTATATGGATTTCATCGTGCCGGGTCTGGTGATGATGAGCATCATCCAGAACAGCTACGGCAATATTTCGTCGAGTTTCTTTGGAGCAAAATTCGGGCGCCACATCGAGGAGCTGCTGGTCGCTCCGCTGCCGAACTGGGTGATCCTGACCGGCTACGTGTCCGGCGCGGTGCTGCGCGGATTGCTGGTCGGCGTGATCGTGCTCGCGATTGCGATGTGCTTCACCCCCGTCCGCATCCCGCACCCGCTGGTCACGCTCAGCACGGTATTGCTGGGCGCAACGATCTTCTCGCTCGCGGGCTTCGTAAATGCGGTGTACGCGAAAAAGTTCGACGACATCGCGATCGTGCCGACCTTCATCCTGACCCCCCTCACCTATCTCGGTGGGGTGTTCTATTCGGTCAGCCTGCTGCCGGATTTCTGGGAGAAGGCCAGTCATCTGAACCCTATCCTCTACATGGTCAACGCATTCCGTTACGGCCTGCTCGGCAGCAGCGACGTGCCGTTGGGCATGAGCTATGCGGTGATGCTGGGTTTCGTGGTGGGCTTGACCGCACTCGCCCTGCACTTGCTGAAAAAGGGCGTGGGCCTGCGCAGTTGAGGTCATCCGGCAGGCGTGATCGCTGCGGCCCCTGCGGGGCAGTCGTCAGGGCGGCGCGTCGGGCAACCCGAAGAACTCGCGCGCGGTCCGGGTGCAGTTCGCGGCAACGACCTCCACCGCCTCGCCGCGATCGCGCGCCAGTTCTTCGACGATGTGCTTGAGGTACATCGGCTCGTTGCGGCGATGCGACGGAATGGGGTCGAGATTTCGCGGCAGCAGATAGGGCGAATCGGTTTCGATCATCAGCCGGTTTGCCGGAATGTCGCGCACCAATTCGCGCAGGTGTTCGCCGCGGCGCTCGTCGCAGAGCCAGCCGGTGATGCCGATGTAGAAGTCGCGATCCAGGCAGTCAAACAGCTCGCGCTTCTCGCCGGTGAAGCAATGCACCACCACCCGGCCGATGCGGCCTTCCACGTTTTTCAAGCAAGTCAGAAGATCGTCGTGTGCGTCGCGCTGATGCAGGAACAGAGGTTTCCCGCAGTCCACCGCGATGCCGAGCTGCAGCTCAAAGGCCCGAAGCTGCGCGGGACGGGGCGAATAGTTGCGGTGATAGTCGAGCCCGCATTCGCCCACCGCGACCACGTTGGGTTCGCGCAATAGCGTGCGCAGCAGAAGATCGACCTCGTGGCTGTAGTCGGTGGCGTGATGCGGATGCACGCCGGCGGTGGCGAATAGTTCGCCCGGATACTGCACCGCCAGCGCATGTGCCGCGATCGCGCCGTCGCGGCTGGCGCCGGTGACGACCTGCTGCACTACGCCGGCCGCGCGAGCGCGCGCCAGCACCGCCTCGAGATCGGGCTCGAAACTGGCGTGGGTGAGATTGGCGCCGATGTCGATCAGGTGCATGGACTGGATCCCGCGATATCCGTTCGTGCTGATGCTTCGACGGCCCAGCTAAAAGTCGACTGGGGCAACGAAACACTTCGTGGCGTATTGCAGCTATGTGGTGGCCCTTCGATACCTACCCATGAACACGAGCCACGGGTTTCGATCAAAGCGCGGTTTTCTATAGAACCCGTTAGGCCTGAGGTATCGAAGGCCCTCCTCGCGCTTGCAGTTTGAGGGAGGCCTTCGATACCTCAGGCCGAACGGACTTTTTGAGACTCGCAAATGCTCTTGTGTTCATGGGCAACACCCGGCGTGCGGGCGCGCAGTTTTCTCAGGGCGAACGGTTGCCAGGAATCCGCAGATTGCCGCCCTCGTTCAATCCGCCGGCACGCAGCGCTCGCGTGCCCAGTCGCGCAGCGCTTGCACGCGTTCGGCCATCAGCACCGAAAGCGGACGCGTGCTGCGCAGGGCGGCCAGCAAACGAACTTGGTCGAGCGGCGCGTTGGCGCCGTAGGCCGCATAGAGCGCGCTGACGATGGCTTGTTCTATTTCAGCGCCGGAGAAACCCTCCGAGGCCCGTGCCAGTGCATCGAGATCGAAACCCGCCGGGTCGAGGTCGCGCCGCTTGAGATGAATATGGAATGCGCCGCACCGCGCCTCGGGCTTCGGCAGGTCGACGAAGAAAATCTCGTCGAAGCGACCCTTGCGCAGGAACTCCGGCGGCAACTGATCCACCGCATTCGCGGTCGCGACCAGGAACACCGGCGCCTTGCGTTCGTTCATCCAGGTCAGCAGCGAGCCCAGCACGCGCTTGCTGACGCCGTCGTCGGAGTCGGAGGTGGCGAGGCCTTTCTCGATCTCGTCGCACCACAGCACGCAAGGCGCCATGGCCTCGGCGGCTTTCAGCGCGTCACGCAGGTTGCGCTCGGTTTCGCCGTGATATTTGTTGTACAGGGCGGCAAAATCCAGCCGCAGCAACGGCACGCCGAAGCCGCCGGCGCAGGCCTTGGCGGCGAGCGACTTGCCGCAGCCTTGCACGCCCAACAAGAGCACACCCTTGGGCGGGTCCAAGCCTTTCGGGCCTTTGCCTTCGACGAACAGGCGTTGGCGCAGCGTGATCCATTGCTTGAGTTGCGCCAAACCAGCAATTTGATCGAATTGAATCACATCCGGCTCGAAACTCAGCACGCCGCCGCGCCCGAGCAATTCGAATTTCGCTTTCTGCGCCGCCGCCACATCCGCCGGGCCAATACGCCCATCGGCATGGATCAGCTCGCGCGCGATGCGGCGCGCGTCCAGCAGGCTCAGGCCACGCAGATGCCGGATCAGCGCGCGCTGCGCCTCCGCATCGATCTCGACGCGTCGTCCGGAGTGTTCGCGCGAATAGGCGAACGCCTCGTCGCGCAACAGCTTGCCGAGCGCGGCTTCGTCCGGCAACCGGATTTCAAAACGCGTGGCAAGCGGTTCGAGCTCCGGCGGCAGTTCGATCTTGCTGCCGATCAGCACGACGGTCTGCGCTGCCGCGCCCTCGCCCAACACGATCTCGCGCAGGCGCCGGATGTTCATCGCGTAGCGCAAGTAGGGATGGAAATCGAACAGCAGCCACAATCCACGCTGGGCCTCGCGCTGCATCAGTTCCAGCACCTGGCCGGAATCGTTGCAGGGCGGGGTGTCGGCCACGTCCATGTCCAGTCGCACCAGGCCATCGGTGATGCGCCAGCGCCACAGCGGCCGGAAGAGTTCGGCCACCACGTGACGAAAGGCGTCCAGCAGCAAGGACTCCTCGTGGGTCTCGATCAGAATCAGCGGCGTGCCGGAGCGCACCCGCACGGCAAGGTCGTGGGCGTCG
>JBKJTK010000233.1:0-3495 GCA_046590875.1 Chiayiivirga sp. | reverse complement strand
CAACGATTCAAGTATCGACACATCACGCTCCATTCAACGATTGCACTCTCAGGCTCCCCTGCGGAGACAAACGAAGGCAATCGCGACCGCCGCTCTTCTGCAAGGTCGCGGCCGCTTCCCGCGCAGCAACCCGAGCCGCTGACCGGTTGCCCTGCTCATGGTGCCGCCGACTCCGGGTATCGCATCACGAACGCTTGCACGATGAGGTGCCGAAGCGAGGGATCAATTCACTCTGCTTTCGGTTCTGAAACTGCGCCAATTGGAGCCGTCTTTGCGATGCCAATCAGCCGACGCAGATCGTCCGCAGCATCACGAATGGACAAGAGTTGTGCGTCTATTGGCATCGCCGGGGCGACACGATTCCTTGATTCGCGAATTGTCTCAGTCTGCCTGTCGATCCTCGCGAGGTACTCTTTCACAAGCTCCACGTCACGCTCAGAGACAGCATGGACAGCAATTGGTTGCGCTGGCGCTGGCTGTAATGCATTCCCTTTGTCGCCGGATCTCACGAAGAAGTCAAACGCAAAGACACTCGCAAACACTAAGAATGATGCGAGCACACCAAGAGCAAGTTGGTTCTTCCGATCGTTCTCGCCACTCGAAGAATCTAGGGAACGATCGATATTGTCGATCTTTTCCAACAATTCTCGTTCAACCTGCGCTGACGTTTTTGTGAAATCAGTCCTGCTCATTCTTCGAGTCCTTTGCGATTGCCTTAAGAGACGAAAGCTCAAGCTGAAGCCTCGAGGCCTGTTCTGTTGCGAAGTTCAACTGCTCGAAACCTTCCGCGATTCCACGCTGTCCCATGATTTCTCTTGCATGCTCGACGCCACGAGTTGTGTTTTGCCGTTCCCG
This sequence comes from Chiayiivirga sp., assembly GCA_046590875.1. Taxonomy (GTDB): domain Bacteria; phylum Pseudomonadota; class Gammaproteobacteria; order Xanthomonadales; family Xanthomonadaceae; genus JALCLA01. Next base: position 2,640 of record JBKJTK010000233.1, on the reverse strand, counting down.
TTCGAGCACGTGGACAGCTTCCTCGGCGGTAAGCTCGCGCTGAATCGCTCTGCCACTCTCTTCCATTTGCTCACTCACCGCAGAAAGGACCGTGACGACATTACCGGTGTGCGATCTGTAGCGGTCCACGAGCCGCTCCTTGATTCTCGGCTCGTCGACGGCTTCAATCGCTCCGAATAGCTCCTTCGCGCTGGAAGCCGTGTTTTTTACGGCCTCTCTCGCGACTCGAGCGAGCCTATCCATCGTATGAAGTTCGTGCTCTATGCGGCGAATTCTCTGAAATTCTGTCAGCTGCTGCCTTACATCCTGAAGCCTCTTGGAGATGGCCTTATGTGTCGATTTCTGGCGCCCATTTGCAATCAAGAATCCTACGATCGCAGGAGCCAGCGAGAAGAGCGTTCTGAGCAGTGCAATCAAGACCGATGTGCCACCCTCTTGATCGGGAATCCACCTGTCTAGCGCGAACCACCCGAAGGCACTACCAACCGCAGCAGCCGCGATAAGGAAATAGCCGACTTTGTCCTCCTTACTTGCTTCCACTTGACCTCTCCTATTGGGTATCCGTCAATGCAGGCCAACTTCGCCGCTTTTGCCGACCTCGAGCTTCCACTGGCTGGTGTCGCGGTTCTCGGTGTCGGCGTTTGCCACCAACCAATTCAACCGCCCCGTATCCACCACCGGCGTGCCGCTCGCGTGCTGCGCGGTGCAGAACCGGTCCTGTAGATAGTTGGGCGGGATTGCCTGGTAGTAGATCCTCGCGCGCACGCTGGATGGTTTTTCGCGTAGGTCGGTGACGCGATAGGTGATGCGATCGATGCCGCTGCCGTTGTGGTAATCCGGGTCGTGTTCGGCCTCCCCTTCCGGCCCCATCGCGCGGCCGAGGTTTTCGTCCATCGCGAACACGCCGGGCTCGGGCTCGGGCGTGGTGTCGCCGAAGGCGGCGGCGATCGCGACGCGCTGCTTCTCGTCGAGGAAGCCGTGCGGTTGCAGGCGGTTTTCCTTCAGGTGCTCGTTGATGCTGAGGAAGCTGGTGGTGAGCTGGCCTTGCGCGTCGGTGATGAGTTCCTGGTAGATCTGCACCTGGTCGGGTTTCGTGATCGTCTGGTGGTGCGGTTGCCAGGCGTTGGGCACGCGCGCGCTGCAGTCGGGCTTCCACCACAGCTCGCCGGGCAGCGGTTGGCCGTCGGCGTCGATCAGCACGCCCATGTCGTTGGTGGTGCCGGAGGTCCACAGCGGTTTTCCAGTTGCGTCGAGTGCGCTGAACTCGATGAAGGCGCGACGGAAGCCGACGCCGGACGGAAACTTGTGGCCGGCGAGGTTCTCGACGCTGACGATCGCGTCGAGCGTTTTCGTGCGCGCATCCCAGGTCGGCGCGACGCTTACCTTCGTGGTGGCATTGGCGGCCTGGTCGAGAATCGCGTTCTCGGTGACCTGCAGTGGCGCGAGATTGCTGCCGCCGAGGCCGGGGTCTTCGCTGCGGATGCCGAACACCTGCGGGAACTGCTGCGCCATTTCGATCAGGAAGATGTTGAGGCCGACCAGCGTGTGTTGCGCGTAGCCGTCGCGCAGCGGCAGGTCGATCTCCTTCGCGTCGAGGCGGTAGTCGGTCTGCGGATAGTTGCTGTATTCCTCGATCGCGGCGATCTTGCTGCGGATCGGCGTGCCGTCGGCGTGGCGACTCGGCATGTGGCAGTCCTGACAGGTTCTCGGCGTGGCGCCGGCGCCGGACGGCAGCGCTTTTTCGCCGAGCTTGCCGGTGCGGTAGGCGCTGAACGCCCATTCCGGATACGTCGTCTGCTCGTAGCGCTTCGGGAAGCAGCGGAACGGATCGGGCGGGTTCGTCTGCGGCAGGCAGCGGTCTTCGGCCACTTCGTGGTCGAGCACCGGCAAGTGGATCGTGTGGCAACTGCCGCAGACTTCCGAGGCGGTGATGCTGGCGTTGTGCTTCGGCGTCAGGCGCAGCGCGTTCTGCATTGGCTTCGTCAGCGGATCTTCGAACGGCCCATTGAGTTCGTCCGCCGCGCCGATGACGAACGTGCCGCTGAAGGTGCTGGCGAAGCCGGTGTAGGTCGGGTTGAGGCTGGCCTGTTTCTGGCGGATGCAGGCGTTCCACGGCTGGTCCTGCACGGCCTCGGCCTGGGCGTCGGTGGCGAGGCGGTGGCAGACGGTGCAGGAGATGCCGTCCCTTGCCAGCGCGCCATACGTGGACTGCTGCGCTTGTTTCGGCCAGTGCGTGTCGGACAATGGCGAATGTGGATCGTTGATCTCGTTCGCGCTCGCGGGTGACGGCGGATACGGAACCGCGTTGGCGGTGCTTCGCGCGAAAGGTTCGCATTCGCCGGTGGCCGTTTGCGTGTCGATCGCGTGCTGGCGTTGGCCCATCACGCCGTGGCATTGCAGGCAGGTGTCCTGGATCAACGCGCGCATCGCGGTCTTCTGCGCCGGGCTCGCCTTCGTGTTCATGTCGGCGTGGAAGATCTGCTCGCTCTCAAGTTGCGCGTAGAAGATCGGATCGCGGCCGGCGAGGCCCATCGGCGAGCTGCTCCACAGCGAGTACGGCGACACGCTGACTGGTTTCTTGCTGTCGCCACGCAGCGCGCTGGCGCCGTAGTCGAGCATGTCGATCTGCAGGCCGGTGGC
>JBKJTK010000524.1:0-6074 GCA_046590875.1 Chiayiivirga sp. | reverse complement strand
AGGCCATCCGTTTTCACCCTGGTACTCCGCTCGAGTTCACCGGCCTGCCCGCGGCGCATTACGATCTCGTGACCAGTCAGTACGGCATCGAGTACGGGGATCTCCGCGCGGCCGTTGACGAAATCGCGCGTTTGCTTGTCCCGGGCGGACGCTTCGGGGCCATCCTGCACAGCGCGGAATCCAACGTGGCGCGCACCGCGATGAACATAGACGCGCTGTTTGAGACGCTACTTGAAGAACTGGACATCCCGGGTCGCGCGCGCCGCCTGGTCATTCGCGTGGGCGATGCCCGGGATCCCGTCAGCCTGGCGAGTGCATGCCGGGAGCCGGAGGCCTCCGCGCTGTGCGCGGATCTCGAGCAGGCCGCGGCGCGCGCCCAGGCCTTCGCCGCGCACAATGATGAGATGCGCGGGACCACGCAAGGCTTCCTAGAGCGAGTCTTGGCGCCCATGAACGACGCTTGCAGCCTCAACAAGCCCGACAAGCTGGCGTTGATAGATCAAGTCGAAATAAAGGCGCGCAGCCTGCAGCAGCGCATGGCCGCATTGAAGACGTGCGCGCTGGACCGGGCCATGCTCGATCGGTTTCTCGACAGTCTGGGCAGTGCAGGACTGATCCCTGAGCCCCCGCAAACCATCCAGTTCGGGGTGCGGCGTGAAGTGATGGGCTACGGTGTTGTCGCGCGCCGCGTCTAGCAGGTTCAGCACGACAATCTGAGCGGAGTGGAACGGATTCCGCCGACCGACAGGTGCCCTCGGGAGCCAATACATGGACGGTCTTCGTTCCATCTACCGCATTAATGTTGCAATAAAGCAACAAACCGGCGCTCGGCATTTCCACCGTTAAGATTTTGTTGCTAGACTCCTGCGCTGCTGAGCGACAGCCAATGGGCAGGAGCCTGTTCGCGGCCGGCACTTCTAGGGATCGGAGAACATCCAGTTGTTCCGAACCGTGTGCTAAATGACACTCTGACGTTGGAGAGCGCGTAATGAATTTCAAACGTAATCTGCTGAGCGAAGCCGTTCGATTCGGCATCGCAGCAGGCGCTGTAGGCCTGATCAGCCTCGCCGCCGCCCCTGCCTTTGCGCAGGATGACACCGAAGAAGAGGCCGCCTCGCTCGAACGCATCGAAGTGACCGGTTCGCGCATCAAGCGCGCCGACGTCGAAGGTGCACTGCCGGTCACCGTGATCGACCGTCAGGACCTTGACCTCTCGGGCGACAACTCGGTTGCCGATTTCCTGCGCAACACCACCTTCAACTCGTTCGGCTCGTTCCGTCCGCAGTCGGGTTCGTCGGCGCAGAGCGTTGCGCAGGTCAGCCTGCGTGGTATCGGCGCCGGCCGCACCCTGATCCTGATCGACGGTCGGCGCTTGCCGGTCGCGCCCAGCGCCGGCTCGGGCCAGGATCTGAACTCCATTCCGCTGGCTTCCGTTGAGCGCATTGAAATCCTTTCCGACGGCGCTTCGGCGGTTTACGGTTCGGACGCGATCGGCGGCGTGATCAACATCATCACCCGCAAGGACTTCAACGGCGTCGAGCTGTCGGTCGGCATGGGCGACCCGAGGCAGGACGGCGGCGAAACTGAGGAAGGCTCGGCCATCTTCGGTATTTCCGGCGATCGCGGTTCGATGATCTCGGGCATTTCCTACAACAACCGCGGCATCATCTTCCAGCGCGACCGTGACTACTCGCGCGGCGGCGCGTCGAGCTACGCCAACGAGTTCTACAACGCCACGCCGGCGCCGGGCACCCTGTTCGGCTTCGTCCCGGGCGGTCGCCTCGTCAACCCGACGTTCGGGTCGAGAGTTCCGGGCCCCAATGCCTGCAATGGCCCTGGCTTTCTGCCGCGTGGAGCGGGCGCCACCGCCCGCTGCCTTTACGACTTCACCTTCGTGGCGGCCGACGAGGCCGAACAGCGCAACGAGTCGCTGTTCAGCCGTGGTGAGTTCCAGATCAACGAAGACTGGACCACCTACATGAGCGCGTCGGTTACGCGCGTCAAGTCCTTCGGTCGTTACGCCCCGGTGCCCTCGTCGCCGTGGCCGGGTGGCCAGCCGTTCGTCCCGGTCGGCTCGCCGAACCATCCGGCGATCCGCTTCCCGGGTGCCGGCTACAACCCGAACGTGCCGTACTTCTTCCGTCACCGCTTTGCGGCGCTCGGCAACCGCGACACGCTCATCGACAACAACACCTACAGCCTGCTGCTCGGTGCGGAAGGGCAGCTCGGCGATTTCTACGTCGACTTCGGCCTGCGTTCGAGCGAGAGCAAGTTCTATGAGTTTGGCCGCAACTACGTGGTCGGCGGCCTGGCGCAGCAGTTCATCGCCGACGGCCGCTACGACTTCTACAATCCGTTCCAGAACCCGCGCAACCTGCTCGATGGCATGATCGCCACGATCAACCGTGATTCGGGCTTCAAGATCGAAGAGCTGTACGGCAACGCCAGCATCGACCTCTGGGAGATGAGCGGTGGCACCGCCGGCCTGGCCTTCGGTGCGGAGTTCCGCAGTGAGGACTATCAGGACATTTATGACACCCTGCAGTCCTCGGGCCAGATCGTGGGCTCGGCCGGCAACTCGTCCGCGGGTGGCCGCAACGTCAAGGCGGCTTACGGCGAAATCCTGCTGCCGATCATCAGCAACCTCGAAATCGGCTTCGCTGCGCGTTACGACGAATACAGCGACTACGGCAACGACACCTCGCCGAAGCTCTCGCTGCGCTGGCAGCCGCTGGAGTCCCTGACCCTGCGCGCCTCGGCCGGTCGCGGATTCCGCGCTCCGACCCTGGACATCCTGACCGCGCAGCCGTCGTTCTCGGCCGACAGCGTCACCGATCCGCGCACCTGCGTGGCGTTCGGCCTGAACCCGGCGTGTTCGGTGCAGATCAACGGTTACGTGATCGCGAACCCGAACCTGTCGTCGGAACAGTCCAAGCAGTTCAGCGCCGGCTTGGCGTGGGATGCCACCGACTGGCTGAACCTGACGGTGGACTACTACGACATCGAGATCGAGGACCAGATCGCCGCCATCACTGCCGGCCTGCTGATCAGCTGCCTTTCGGGCGCCGTTCCGTGCCCCCCGGGCGTTAGCAACCTGCCGATCAACGTGAATCCGCCCCAGCCGCAGTTGGGCCTGGGCGTGGCGCGTAACCCGACCACGGGTGAGATCCTGTACACCCAGCGTGGTTTCGCCAACCGCGGCACCTTGTCGACCAACGGTATCGACGCCAACATCCGCACCAACTTCGACTTCGGCGAATGGGGCGCGTTGCAGTCGCAGTTGGCGATCAGCTACGTGAACGACTTCCACTTCGACAACAACCGCAACACCGTGGGCGATCCGTCGGTGCCGGAGTTCCGCGCCTCGCTGATCAACCAGTGGACCTACGGCGACTTCAACTTCGCCTGGACCATCAGCCACATCGACGGCACGCTTTCGACCCAGGGCACCATTCTCAACGCCGGTGGCGACGATTACGGTTATGCCACCACGCTCCCGTCGTACACCACCCACGACCTGCAAGCGTCGTGGAGTGCGCCGTGGAACGGCAAGGTTACCCTCGGCGTCAACAACGTCTCCGACCGTGGCCCGGTGCTGGATCCGTTTGATCCGACCGGTCGTGGCTTTGACTTCAGCCTGTACGACGGTTACGGCCGCGTGCCGTACGTCCGCTACACCCAGAACTTCTGATCGAAGTTCCAGCGTAGTTGCAGCATTTGGAAGGGCCCTTCGGGGCCCTTCTTTTTGAGGGTCCTTCTTCAGAACCCGGCCATCCTTGGCCGGACTTTCCATGCGGCTGCCGCCGCGGGAACAACAGCGCTAGTGTGGGCCGCGGGAGTCCAGCATGACGAACACCTCCGTGGCCGACCGCGCATTGACGGAAGCCGAGGCTCACTTCCGTGCCGGCGCCGAGACGGCGGCGGTCGAAGTCCTGTTGTCGCATCTCAGCGATCACCGTTGCGCGCTGCGTTTGCGCGATTGGGCGGTGGCAGAGCGGCGACTGGAGTTGCTGCCGCGCATCCTCGATCGACTTGCGGCCGACGCGCATCCCGAAGCCGCGGTCAGCGCGGCGATCACGCTACAACTCAAGGGCGACGCGGCCGCTGCGCTCGCGACCCTAAAACCGGTACTGGGGGCGCATCCGGAACTGGCATCGGCGCACCATCATGCCGGGCGCGCGCTGCACAATCTGGGACGCCGCGCCGAAGCGCTGGCGGCGCTGCGATTGGCCGTGCAACTCCGGCCCGAGTACCCCGAAGCCTGGTACAGCCTCGCGCACGCATTGCGTGCGGCGGGGCGGATGGAAGAGTCGATCGCGGCCTACCGGACCGCGTTGCAGCACCTGCCGGCGTTGCGCGCCGCGTTGCTGAATCTCGGTATCACGTTGGTGGCAGTGGAGCGGCCGGAGGACGCGCTGGAGTGCTTCGACCGGCTGCTCGCCTTCGACCCCGATGGCGTGGAAGGCTGGATCAATCGCGGCCTGTGCCTGCATGTCCTCGGTCGCATCACCGAGGCGCGCGACAGCCACGAACAGGCCCTGCGCCGCGCGCCAGATCACCCGATGGCGCATTTCTATCTTGGTTGCTTGTTGAACGAGGAAATGGACAGCGCAGCGGCACGCACGCACCTCGAAGCGGCGCTTCGATTTGCCCCCGACGACCCGGACGTGCTGACCGAACTGGCCGGCTTGCTGGAACAACTCAGCGAGCTTGAGCCTGCCGCGCGTCACGTGGCTCGCGGACTGGCGCTCGCCCCGGGACATCCCGGCCTGACCCTGGAATCCGCGCGGCTGGCGCGCCGTGCCGGTCGCACCGAGGAGGCGCGCACGAGTCTGCTGCGCTTGAATGCTGAAGCGCTGCCCGCACGGATCGCGCAACAATACTGGTTCGAGCGCGTCCTGGTGCATGACCGCGGCGGCGAGTTCGAGCCCGCGATGCAGGCCCTGGAGCGGGCGCACGCGCTGGCGGCAAACAGCCCACGCCTGCGCGGCATCGACCGCGAGGCGTATCCGCGCCGGATTGCACGAGTCGCACACTGGTTGGAGCGCGGCGCGCCGGGGGCGCTATCGCAGACGGGCGATCCCGAGCCGTCGCTGGATTTCCGGCCGGCGTTCCTGGTCGGCTTCCCGCGTTCGGGCACGACCTTGCTCGACACCATGCTCGACGCCCACTCCGAGGTGGCGTCGATCGAGGAACGTCCGACGCTGGAAGGCGCGATTGAAGGCCACGGCGGACCCGCGCTCGATTCTCCGGACGGCATCTATCCGGACGGCATGGTGACGCTCACGCCGCACGATATTGCGCGTTTCCAGTCGCGCTACGGCGAAGCGGCGAGGGCGTGGTTGCCGGCCGGCTTCCACGGAGTGGTGCTGGACAAACTGCCGCTGCGCACGCTGAGGGTGCCATTGATTTCGCGCCTGTTTCCAGACGCGCCGATCCTGTTCGCGCTGCGCCATCCCTGCGACGTGGTGTTGAGCAATGTGATGCAGCAGTACCGGCCGAACGAAGCCTTCATCCACTTCGACACCGTCGAGGACGCGGCCCGCACCTACGACCGCGTGATGCGGGTCTGGCGCGGCATCGTCGAGCGCCTGCCGTTGCGTGTGCATTACGTGCGATACGAAGCCCTGGTGGCGGACCCTGAGCCGCAACTGGTTTCGGCTTGCACCGCGCTCGGGATCGCTGTGGAGCCGGCGATGCTCGATCCCGCACGGCGGCTGGAAAACCGTGGGCGCATCCAGACCAATAGCTACCAGCAAGTGGCCGAGCCCGTGTACCGACGCGCGGTGGGGCGCTGGCAGAACTATCGGCGCTGGCTGGAACCGGTGTTGCCACTGCTGCGTCCGCATCTGGAGTGGCTGCAGTACGACGAGGATTGAGCGTCTATTCGCAGACGCGGTGAGCGCTGAGGCTTGCTCGTCATTCCAGCGCAAGCTGGAGTCCAGTTTGACGTTGGTGCGCAACTTGAGGCGAAGATCAAGCTGGATCCCAGCTTGCGCTGGGATGACGACGAGGCGAGTCGGACTCGGCTAAAAATCCGTCGGGTGCTGCTGCCCCGGATAGAACTCGGCCAG
>JBKJTK010000507.1:0-11848 GCA_046590875.1 Chiayiivirga sp. | reverse complement strand
CTGTGAATGGGCCTGCCTTCGCGAACTCGGCGATAGGTTGGAGATTCCGGCTCATGCTGTTTTCCTCCTCTGCCATGATTGGCGGGGTAGGGTCAGCCTGAGTCAGAAATGGTGGTGCCCGTGATTCAGAAATGCCGGAAAAATTTCCGGACTATTTGGTAGTGCGAACGCGCTGGGCCTGTGTTTCTGGCTCGACATTTGCCCATGTCTCCGGCACGCCGAATATGGGCAAGATCAAGAGCGCGCGATTGGTCGCATCGTCTTTCCTAAGGCGTACTGTTGCATGTTCGCGCAGAAGCTTGACGATCGACGCAGCAAAGCGACGCTGAGGAGACTCTGCGCGCTTGGGTCGACCGCTGCGCCTGACATGCTGAGGCGCCCTGGCCTCTAAACAGCCAACGAGAGTGCCGAGCGTTTCCCTCGTGCTCTTGAGGAAAGCGCCGGTCAGCTGAGTCTGCACGCGCAGCTGCTGGGGCAAATAGTGGAGCAGTCTTGCCAGCTTCTCGGCGGTATTGATCAGGGATTCACTGTACTCGTGCAGCTTCTCCCCTGACCACTCCAACTCGTCCGCCCGACATTCTTCTCGATAGAGCAGGGCATGTGGTTCTAGTGCGGCAACAAACGACTCGAACGCAATGCCGGCGCCAGCTGCTTTTCGCACTGCAACCCATCTTTCCGGCGGCACCGCGCGCACGATCTCGCCTTGCGGTTGGGCCTCAGGCTCGCGCGCCGTGTCCCTCGGCTGCTTTGATTTCTTGACGACCACGCGCACACCTCGGCGCCCTTCACGAGGAGCCGCGCCAGCCGGGGAAGGTGCCCGGTGTTCGGGGATCAGCCTAGGCGCGGCTTGAACGGATTAAGCCGGTGCTTTCGCAGCCTTGAGTAACCTTCGCGCAGCATGGGCGAGCATGATGTGGTTTACGGCGGTGCGGTGCAGCGTCGTCCTGAGTTCGCGCAGTGCACGCGCGAGCCCATCCGCCGCCGCTATCGCTTCGTCTAGCGCGTCGGCCTTGGGTGCAAACGTAGCCCAGGACCGCGTGCCGGTGGCCAGTCGCTCGGCGCTGTGGACGATGCCGGAGAGCTGGTGCCAGTGCAGTAGCGTGCTCGCTCTCTCGGCGCTCATGGCTTGTCATCCTGCTTGGTCGCTTCCCGTACATAGGATTTGATTCGCACAGCCCGATCCTGCTCTCGGCGCTGGGCCGCGCGTGCGTCCTCCTCGTCAGCGGCTATCGCCGCCTTGTGCAGCCAGCTTGGCGCGTCCGGGCGCATGCCGGCCTCGCGCAGGGCCTCGCGCAGATCGGGGTCGGGAACGATGGTGGCGAGGCGTGCGCGCTCCTCGCGAGCGACCTCCTCCGCTCGGTAGGCCTGCCGTGCCCGGCTGATTTCGTTGTACAGGAGCCAGAGCACGCGCTGCTGAATCTGGCCGTTCCACCCGGCGAAAGCTTCGTAGCCTTCGCCCGTGAGCATGATCGCCAACGCCTGGGCCTGCTCCAGGTGGTCGAGCGCGTCGTAGTTGAAGTTCCCCAGTGTCGAAGGCGCGTCGTCGTAGTTGGCGCTCATGCGTCACCTCGCGGAAGTTTCATCGTCGCTGTCAGGTCGATTCCGAGGTCAAGCAAGTAGCCGGCGCCAACCAGAGCGCCAGCGATCAGGCGGGGATTTCCCGCGAGGGCGTTTTGCGACATTTCGAGGCACGCGATGATTGCGCGAGCGCTGGTTAGGTGAATGTGCGCGTCGTCGAGTCGGTCCCTATTCGAGCCGGCCGCCATGACGCTGCAGTTGAATCGCGCGACGGCAACGTCGGTGGTGGGCTCGTCGGTGAGCGCGGGTGCGGAACGTACTGCCTTGATGCTTCCCGTAGAATTGCGTGTAGCCATTTCGTTCTCCATTAACGTAGTGGTTAGGCGTTCCGGCGTGTCACTAGCACGCCGGGGCGCCGCTTCTACCGGCTCTCGCCGGAATCTTTGTCGCGGCTTCGGAATGCCGCAATGTGGCCTTGAATGACTGCCTCGCTCAGCACGAACTGGCCGAGCAATCGCGCGTCGTACATCGCCAGATCGGGCACGGTCGGCACCTCGGACTCAACAAACGTCGGCAGCAGGTCGACGACCCCGGCATCGAGCCCGAGGAAAATTGCGGCGGCATGCCGTTCGCTCCGCGCGAGGCGCAAGAGCGCGGCGAGCCGATTCGCGGCGTCTTGGCGGTCGATCTCGATCATCCGAGGAACTTCTCGGCCATGCGGTCGAGCGCAGCAGTGGTGTGCTGCTCGCTCAGGTGTGAGTAACGCTTCACCATCGCCAGCGTCTTGTGGCCGAGGATTGCAGCAATATCCATTAGGCTCGCGCCGCTCATCGCGAGATAGCTCGCGGCGCTGTGGCGCAGATCGTGAAATCGAAAGTCGGGCAGGCCGGCGGCGTTGCGTGCTTCGCGCCACGGCTTATCGGCGCCGTCAATGGTCAAGGGAAAGACGCGCCCGATCGGCAGGCGGCCTTTTTTCCAGACGCGCAACACGTCGATGGCCGGTGCGGCCAGTGGCACGGTTCGGTTCTCGCCGTTCTTGGTATCGACGAAGCGCACGCTGCGACGGTCGAGGCTCACGTTTTCCCACAGCAACGCCAGCAGTTCGCCCTTGCGCGCGCCAGTCGCGAGCGCCAGCCGCACCAGTGGCCCCAACGCCTCGCACGTCGATGCGTCGCAGGCCGCGAACAGCGCCTTGCGCTCGGCATCGGAAAGGAAGCGCTCGCGGCCCTTGCTGTCGGGCATGCGCGTGACGTTGGGAATGGGGTTCTTCTGCAGCCAGCCATATTCCTTCACGGTAACGGTCAGGCACGCCGAGAGGGCGGTGATGCGGCGGTTGATCGTCGATCCGCTTCGCGGCTTGCCAGAGCGCGAAGGTTCAGTCGCGAGACGGTCTCGGACCTCGGCGATGGTGGCCGGCGTGATCGACACGAGGGGGCGCGTTCCGAGCGTGGCCTTCCACCACGTCAACATGCGCGCCTGCTCGGCGGCGTTCTTCTGGTGCTTGCTGTTCGGAAGCGTGACGGTGAGATAGCGGTCGATCGCATCGGCAATCGTGCGCTTGCGTGCTTCAGCCGAGGGGACGTGCTCGCCACTGTCGAGCTTGTGTTCGATCGAGCGCGCCCACGTCTGCGCGTCGGCTTTTCGTTCGAAAGACTTCGTCAGCCAGGGTCCGTGCGCGCGACGAACGCGCACGCGCCAAGTGGTCTTGCCGCTGCGACCGATGCGCTTTTCGAACGTTGCCATCGCTACTGCCCCAAAGTGTCCCAAGCGGGGCAATCATGGGCACAGCTTCGGGGGCGTTGCAAGCACAAAACCCCTTGAATTGGCGGAAGCGGTGAGATTCGAACTCACGGATAGGTCTCCCTATCGCCGGTTTTCAAGACCGGTGCCTTAAACCGCTCGGCCACGCTTCCTTTGTCGCACTCGCCAGAATGTCCAGTGAAGTCTGAACAACTTCGCCGTCATTCCAGCGCACGCTGGAATCCATTTTGACTTTCCCTCGGCAAAGAAGGCGAGGATCAAAGTGGATCCCAGCTTTACTCGCGCTGCGCGCTCGCCCTCCGGGCCGGCTTCGCCGTTCGCTCGCTTCGCTCACAGTCGCTGGGATGACGAGCAGAATCTGGATTTCTCTGGCTCTCCATCACGGACGTGGAAGCATACCCGACACGCGCGCTTTTGACCCTCCTGCGCGCATCGCGTACCTTGAGCTCGGGGCAGGGGAGAACCGAATGATCCGTGTGTATCTGATCGACGATCACGAGCTGGTGCGCACCGGCTTCAAGTTGATCCTGATGCAGCATGTCGACATCGAGGTGGTCGGCGAGGCCGGCAGCGGCGAAGAAGCCCTCGCGCAACTGCGCCGCGTCAAACCCGACGTGGTGCTGTGCGATCTGCACCTGCCGGGGGTGAGTGGCCTGGAAGTGACCGAACGGATCGTGCGTGGCGATACCGGCACGCGCGTGATCATTGTGTCGGTGCAGTTGGAAGGACCGATGCCGCGGCGCTTGCTCGAAGCCGGCGCCAGCGGCTATCTCGGCAAGGGCTGCCCCGCGGACGAACTGCTGCGCGCGATCCGCGAGGTCGCACGCGGCAAACGCTATCTAGGCGGCGAGATAGCGCAGCAGTTGGCGCTGAGCAGTCTTGCGTCCTCGGGTTCGCCCTTCGATAAACTCAGTTCGCGGGAACTTGAGGTCGTGATGTTGCTGGTGCAGGGGCGGCGCATGATCGAGATTGGCGAGCGCCTGAATCTCAGTTCCAAGACCATCGCGACGCACAAGTACAACGCCTTCGCCAAGCTGGGTGTGAACGACCTGGCCTCGCTCACCCGGCTTGCGTTGCAGCATGGTTTGTCGGACCCGGCGCGCGCTTGAGTCGCGGCCGGTCGAGGACACCTCGCGCCCGGTCTGACCCGGGCGCGATGCGGATGGCTTAGACGGATCGGTCCGGCGTGTTCCCAGCCTCTTCCTCGGTTTCCGGCGGTGCGGGTGCTTTCGCGACCAGCGCAGGCACGACGGACTGAGTCGACGCCGGCAGCGGTGAGACAACCTCTGCAGTCTCCACCTCAGCAGGTTCGATCACCACAGGCGGGGCGACCACCACAGGCGGGGCGACCACCGGAGCCGGTGCGACGATGGTGGACATCGGCATCGGCATCGGCATCGGCATCGGCGCAGGAGCTAGCCCAGGCACTGAGACAGGCGCTGGATCCGAGACAGGCGCTGGAGCTGCGACGGGTGCTGGAGCCGGCGACGGACGCGGCGCGGGAGCCGGTGCCATCGTCGCGATCGGCGCGGGCGACGCTGCTTCAGTAGCGGGAGCCTCCTCGGCTCGCGCGGTACCTGCGAACGCTTCAACCGGCGCGGCAACACGCTGCGGCACGAGCGCCGACGGCTGCGATTCGCGCGCAATCGGATACGGTGCAAACGCCGTATCCGGTGCAGACGCGACGACCGGCGCGGGCGCAGGCTTGATGACGTTCGGCACTGCCATGACGACCGTGTGTGCGTCGTCGTTGACTGCCGCGATCGCAACGGTTTCGAATTCGACCTTGGTCCCAGGCGACGGCATGGCTGTATCCGCGATATCAGCTGGAACCGGCACGACCGACGTGGGTGCCGGAGCGGGTGCCGGACGCGGAGCCGGACGCGGCAACGGCCCCGATGCGGAAGCAGAGGCGGGCTCTTCATCCTCGAAGTCGAGTTCGACCTGCTCGCCATTCGGCAGCGTGGTGGTTTCCACCACCGTGCCATCCTGACGACGACGGCGACGGCCACCGCGACGTCCGCGACGGCGACGGCCGGCGCTGGCTTCGCTGTCGCTCGATTCGGTGGACGGCGGAGCCCCGTTCGCGGCGGCGGTCACCACATCCGCCGGGTGCTCGACCTCGACACCCAAGCCGATCAAGCTCTCGTCGACCACCGGGGCGATCGGCGCGGGCACTTGCGGCTTCGGCTCGCGACCTCTCTCTCCCCTTTCCTTGCGCGCTTCGGACTGTGGCGAACGCTCCTGGCGCGGTGAAGGCTCGCGCTCGGGTTGGTTCTCGTTGCGCTCGCCGCGGCCATCGCGACGCTGGCCGTCGCGCGGCGCGTTGCCGCCTTCGGCACGAGTCTGCTTTGGCTGCTGACGTGGACTCGGCGGCTGATTCTGCCCCTGAGCCTGACCTTGACCTTGACTTTGCTTGCCACGATCGCGCTGCTCGCGACGTTGGCCATCGCGGCCCTCGCTGCGGTCGCCACGTTCGTTGCGTCGACCTTCCGGCCGGCCGGCTCGTCCATGGGCTGGGCGCGGATTCGACGCTGTCGTAGCAACAGCCGCGGGAGTTACGGTGGGTGCTCCGCGGAAGAACTTGAGAATGCGACCGATCACGCCTTCGCTAGGTGTCTGGGTCAGCGTGGGCGTCATCACCTTCGGCAGGACGACAGGCGTTGGAGCGATGTCCTCACGCTCCGCGCGAACCGGCGCAGGCGTCGTGGGTTTCACCGCGGTCACGACTGGCGGTACGGGGATATTCAGCTGCGCCTTGGTTAGCGCGTGGGATTCGAGCTTGCGCGGCGCAGTGCGACGGTAGCTCGGCTTGGTCGAATCCTCGTCCAGTTCGTTGTCGCGCAGGCGCTGGACGTTGAAGTGCGGCGTCTCCAGTTGCGAATCCGCGACGATGATCACCGGCACGTCGTGGCGATCCTCGATCTCACGCAGCGAACGACGCTTCTCGTTCAGCAGGAAATTCGCGATCTCGTGCGGCGTTTGCACCAGCACCTGACCGGTGTTGTCCTTCATCGCCTGTTCCTCGACCAGGCGCAGGATCGACAGCGACAGCGATTCCACGCTGCGCATGCGGCCGTGGCCTTCGCAGCGCGGGCAGACGATCTGGCTCGATTCGCCGAGACTTGGACGCAGGCGCTGACGCGACATTTCCATCAGGCCGAACTTGGAGATGCGGCCCAGCTGCACCCGCGCGCGGTCCTGCTTCAGTGCCTGTGCCAGCCGCTGTTCGACTTCGCGTTGGTGACGGCTGGATTCCATGTCAATGAAGTCGATCACCACCAGGCCGCCGAGGTCGCGCAGGCGCAGCTGGCGCGCGACTTCATCCGCGGCTTCGAGGTTGGTGTTGAACGCGGTTTCCTCGATGTCGCCGCCCTTGGTGGCACGCGCCGAGTTGACGTCGATCGCGGTCAGGGCCTCCGTTTGATCGACCACGATCGCGCCGCCCGAGGGCAGACGCACCTGGCGTTCGTAGGCGCCTTCGATCTGCGACTCGATCTGGTAGCGGTTGAACAGCGGCGTGGTGTCGTTGTACAGCTTGAGCTTGCGCAGATTCTGTGGCATCACCTGCTGCACGAAGTCGCGCGCGTCGGCGAAAACTTCTTCGCTGTCGATCAGGATTTCGCCCACATCGGCACGCAGGTAATCACGCAGGGCGCGGATGATCAGGCGGGATTCCTGATAGATCAGGAACGGCGCCGGCTTCGACAGCGCCGCGTCGGTGATCGCTTTCCAGGCTTGCAGCAGGTAATCCAGATCCCACTGCAGCTCTTCGGCATCGCGGCCGACGCCGGCGGTGCGGATGATCACCCCCATATCGTCGGGGATGGCGAGCGCGTCCATGGCTTCTTTCAGCGCGGCACGGTCGTCACCTTCGATGCGGCGCGAAACGCCACCCGCTCGCGGGCTGTTGGGCATCAGCACCATGTAGCGGCCGGCGAGCGAGATGTACGTCGTCAGCGCGGCGCCCTTGTTGCCGCGCTCCTCCTTCTCGACCTGCACCACGACTTCCTGTCCTTCGCGCAGGAGCTCCTTCATCGTGGCCTTGTCGGGATTCACTCCGTCGAGGAAATAGTCGCGCGAGATTTCCTTCAGCGGCAGGAAACCGTGGCGCTCGCCGCCGTACTCGACGAAGGCTGCTTCCAACGAAGGCTCGAGCCGAGTAATGCGGCCCTTGTAGATATTGGACTTCTTCTGTTCCTTGGAGGGTTGCTCGATGTCGATGTCGTACAGGTTCTGGCCATCGACGATGGCGACTCGCAACTCTTCCTGCTGAGTTGCGTTGATCAGCATTCTCTTCATTGTCTTGTCATTCCTCACGCGCTCAACCGCGAGGGAACGCCGGGGACTGCACCCATACTTACCGAGGCGGCCGCTGCGCCACGCGCACTACGGCCACCGTGCAGAAACTCCAGCGCCGTCAACCACCGGGCATTCACCCGCGGGAGCGCTCATTAACCAAAAAATCCAAAAACCGGATGACGCTTGCGCGCCGCCCCGGCCTCCATGCCGGATACCGAATGGGTCGGTGATTCCGTGCGAATTGCCGTACCGGACTGCTATCGCATGAACCTTGTTAAACTCGCCGTCTCAGGCGTGCAAGGTTCGTGCGCTGCCACCGGAACCTGAGCTGGCTGCTCCAAATACTTGAGCCGCCAGCGAAATCAGGACGATATCTCGCCCCAGCAGTGTAGCAATCCAAGGGCCATGGCGGCAAACACGGGGCAAACAGGCAGTTCGGGAGTGCGTTTGGTGCGCGTCGACGACGAGCGCGAGGGCCAGCGCGTCGACAATTTCCTGCTGGGGCAGCTCAAAGGGGCCCCACGGTCGTTGATCTACCGCATTCTTCGCACCGGCGAGGTGCGGATCAACGGCAAACGCGCGAAACCCGACACCCGGCTGGCAGGCGGCGACGAGGTCCGGATTCCCCCGGTTCGCCTCGACCCGCCGACCGACCATGGCGAACCGCCAGCGGCGCCGATGGAGCGGATCGCGGCCAGCATCGTGTACGAGGACCGGGCGTTATTGGCGCTGAACAAGCCCAGCGGTATTGCCACCCATGGCGGCAGCGGCATTTCCTTCGGCGTAATTGAGTTGCTGCGCAAGCTGCGCCCGACCGAATCCCTGGAACTGGTGCATCGGCTGGACCGCGACACCAGCGGACTGCTGGTGGTAGCGAAGAAACGTTCGGCGTTGACCGAGCTGCAGCGCCTGATCCGAGAGGGCCGGCTGGAGAAGCGCTATCTCACCCTGCTGGTGGGTGAACTGCCACCCAAGCCCTTCACGGTCGATCAACCGTTGCTCAAGTCGACCTTGCAGGGCGGCGAACGCATGGTGCGGGTCGATGCCGAGGGCAAGGCCTCGGTTAGTCATTTCCGTCTGATCGAACGCGCCGGTGCACACAGTTACTGTGACGTGCGCATCGACACCGGCCGCACCCACCAGATCCGCGTGCATGTGACCTACGTGGGACATCCGGTCGCGGGAGACGAAAAATACGGCGACAAGGACGCGAACAAGTCGCTCAAGACCGCCGGCCTGAAGCGCATGTTCTTGCACGCGGCCTCGCTGCGTTTCGCGCTCAAGGATGGCGAGCAGCCGTATGTGCTGAACGCTCCGCTGCCCGACGAACTCAAGCGCGTGCTCGACAAGCTTGGCGGCGTCAAACGGTGATCCGCCGTCGTTACGGCGTCATCAGGTAACGCCCGCCAATCTCGGCCGAGCGCAGCAACCAGGACGGCACGAGAATCATCAGCGTCAAACCGAGCACGGCGTGCGATACCACCAGCGGAAATAACGACCGATGGCGACTGCCGAGCCAGGCCCAAGCCGTGCCGGCAGCAAAAGTCAGCAGCATCAGCGAAAAATTGGGCAGGTGCAGCAGGCCAAACAGCGCCCCGGCTGCCAGCGCAGCGCTCGAATCCGACCCGAACGCCATTCGCATGCGAGGCGCTATGGTCCGGATCAGGATGAATTGCTGCAGCAAGGCCCAGGCCGGATAACGCGCCAGATCCTCGATTGGCACCATGCGCAACGCCAATCCATCCGCGCCCAGCGCATTCGCGACTCCCGCGAGCAGCAGCAGCGATAGCGCGAACACGGTCACTTTGGCGCCAGCCAGCCAGGCGCGTCGAGTTCCGACCAACGCCCAGTCGGGAGTTGGATCGCGCAGCAGCAGTGCGCCCATCAGACACGCCAGAAACGTCCAGGTCGGCGCCGGCACCGGATCGTCCGCCGGCCAGCCGCACCACAGCAGCAAGGCCCAGGGTCCACAAGTGAGAGTCAGTTCCAGCAATGCACGCTGTGCTCCGGGACGCGGAAACACGCGGTTGAGGAGCAACCCAAGCAAGGGCAGGGTGCCAAGCACCCAGAACGGCCAGCCCTGCTGTCGTTGTCGCAGCGTCTCGATAAGCCCAGTCCAGGCCGGGAGCGAGTCGTTGGCCCGCACGATGGCCGCGGGACGTTCAGCCCGCACCCGGTCTCGCCAGTCGAGCAGGGCTTCGGGCCGAATCAGCAGCGGCGCGGCGAGAAGCGGAACACGCGTTGCGCAGGCGGCGAGCATGTCGGACAGGATTTCCGACGCGTCGCAATCATCGATGCGAACGTCGCTGTTCCTGGTCAGTGCCAGGCCACGCAGCACCAAGCGTGCTCCGGCCGATGTTTCCAAGCGCAAACGCAGCGCATGCAGCGAATCGGGCGTGCCGCTGTGGAAAGGCAGCGACAGGGAGCCGTCGGGCGCAGCGGCCGTCAATTCGCCAAGTTGTATGGTTCCCCTGTCGTTAGTCCCCAGCAGCGCGACGCGCACGTCTTGTTGCGTTTGCAGTTCGAGGATCCCGCCCGACACCAGCGTGGGATCGATGCGCTCGCCGCGCAGCGCAAGTGAGAAATCGGCCGTGCCCTCGGGCACCGTGCCGACAAGCGCGTCGCTGCGATCCGGGTCGCGCTCGAAACCGCGGCTACCCGGCCACACCACGGCACCCGGGTGTTGCAGTGACCACTGCCACGGCGTCGCGTGAGGTGTCGTCCAAGGTTCGCTGCGTTTGCGTGCGTCCAGTGCCAACAACGCCGCGACGCTGCTCCAGGACAGCACGAGATAGGCCAGTGCCACCAATGGCGCGACCAGCCAGAGGCGGGCCATGCTGGTGTGGTGCAACCGGGACGTGCCCGTACTCACCCGGCGTCGGATGCGAGCAGCTCGACTTGCGCCGCACAGATAAAATCGTTCTCGGACAGCCCGCCCACATCGTGGGTCGAGAACCGCACCACGCAGCGATCGTAGTGCACGCCAAGATCGGGGTGGTGATCCTGGCGGTGCGCAATGAACGCGAGCGCGTTCACGAAGGCCATCGTCCGGTAGTAATCCTTGAAACGGAACGTCTTGCGGATCGCGGCGCCGTCGTCGATCAACTCCCAGCCCGGCAGCAAGGCCAGTTGCGCGATGACGCTGGCAGCGGAGAGGTGGTGTTCCGCGCCGCGACGCGGCTTGCAGGACTGGGCGGCGAGCGAGGCGAGCGTGGTCATGGCGGCGTTGCTGCACTTGGGAGTTGCCCGAAGTATAGCAACGCCTGTTTACACGCCCTTCCGCTGCGATGGCCTAGAATCACGCCATTCCAGACCTACGTAGCCTCCATGATCAACATCAGCGAATCCGCCCAGACCCATTTCCGCAACTTGCTGCAACGTCAGGGCGAGGACATGGTGGGCATCCGACTCACTGCATTGAAAGCCGGCACGCCGGCGGCGGATGCGCGGCTCGAATTCTGCGAAGAAGTCGATTTGATTGGCGACGAATGGGCGCTGGATTGTGAAGGGTTCACCTTGTACGTCGAAGCGGCAAGCGTGCCGTATTTCGACGCGGCCGAAGTTGATTTCGTCAACAACGCGACTGGTGGCCAGCTCAGCATCAAGGCGCCGCGCATCAAGGGCGACGTCCCCGGTGCAGAATCTTCGCTGGTCGAGCGTGTGCGCTACGTGCTCGACAGCGAGATCAATCCCCAGATCGCCTCGCATGGTGGTCGCGTCACGCTGGAGGAAGTTACCGCAGACGGCGCCGTGGTGCTGCGCTTCGGCGGCGGCTGCCAAGGCTGCGGCAACGTCGACGTGACGCTCAAGCACGGCATCGAGAAGACACTGTTCGAGCGCGTGCCGGAAATCACCGCGGTGCGCGATGCTACCGATCATGCGAGTGGCAGTGCGCCTTACATCAAGCGCGCCTGAAGGGCGCTGCCTGGAATTGAAGAAGGCCCCGCGTTGCGGGGCCTTCTGCTACTCGTTTGATCGCCAGTGAATCTATTTCAGGTGACTGAGATCGTGCAGCGGCGACGCCTGTGCGGCGTAAAACGCGGCCAGGTTCTCGATGTCTTCCTTGCTTAGCGTCGTGGCGAAGCCGGCCATGATGGCGTTGGGACGCGCGCCGGACTTGTAATCGTTGAGCGCCTTGGCGAGGTAGTCGGCGTACTGCCCGGCGATGCGCGGGTATTGGCCGTCGCCGCTGCCATTGCCGTCGGCGCCGTGGCAGGCCTGACAGACCGTGGACTTGGCCTTGCCGGCTTCGATATCGCCGCCAGCA
>JBKJTK010000339.1:0-2756 GCA_046590875.1 Chiayiivirga sp. | reverse complement strand
GTTTGGCAGGGGACTGCGACATGGAACGTGCTCCGAAGCGGGGGCGCCTTTAGACTGCGAATTCTAGCAGCCAGTCGGACTTTGGTGGCCTTGGTCGCCAAAGTCCCATTGACTGCTTACGCAAAGCCCCGCGGCGGGGTCGGCAGGGAGCCCGAATGGACGAAACCACGCACGACGTTTTGATTGTGGGAGGCGGCCTGGTCGGCGCCAGCCTGGCCTGTGCGCTGCATGGCAGCGGCCTCAACGTGGCTCTGGCCGAGGCCAGCGCCGGGCAAGCCCAGCATGCGCCCAGTTTTGACGAGCGCAACCTTGCGCTGGCGCGCGCCAGCCGCAATGCCCTGACCGCGCTGGGCGTCTGGAAGCATGTGGCCTCCCGGCCGAGCCCGATCGAACGCATCCACATCAGCAGTCGCGGCGATTTTGGCGCAGTGCGGCTGAGTGCTTCGGACTACGGCCTCGACGCGTTCGGCGCGGTGGTGGTGGCGCGCGAGTTGGGTGCGGCGCTCGAAGCGCGCCTGGCGGAACTGGATTCCCTGGTGCGCTATCGCCCGGCTCGGGTCACTGGGTTGGAGCAAGGCCCGGATCGAGTCCGCGTCCGTATGCAAACGGTCCACGGCGAACAGCAGATCGCGACGCGATTGATCGTCGCCGCCGACGGCACCGAGTCTGCCGTGCGGACACATCTGGGCATCGAGGTGGAACGTCACGACTACGCACAAACTTTGTTCGTTTCGACGGTCCAATGTGAACGCGCGCATGCACAGGTCGCCTACGAACGCTTCACCGAGAGCGGCCCGGTGGCGCTGTTGCCGCTGGCGGCGCAGCTCATGGGCAGCATCTGCACCGTGCCCGCCGCCGATGCCGATTCAATCGCCGCGTTGGACGATGAGGGCTATCAAGAATTTCTCCAGCAGCGCTTTGGCTGGCGGCTGGGGCGTCTGCTGCGGGTCGGAAAACGCAGCGCCTATCCGTTGCAGCGTGTGTGCGCCAATGCGCTCACCGCGACTCGCGGCGTGATCGTTGGCAACGCGGCCCAGACCATCCATCCGATCGGTGCGCAGGGTTTCAATCTCGGCCTGCGCGATGCATTGACGTTGGCGGAAGAACTGGTCGTGGCGAAGCAGGCTGGACGCGATCCCGGCGCTGCGCCGGGATTGGAACGCTACGCACGTCGGCGCCAGGTCGATCGCGACGCCACGCTCGAGTTCAGCGACGGGCTGGTGCGCCTGTTCTCCAACCGCTTCCGACCGCTGCGCGCATTTCGCTCGCTGGGATTGCTCGCCCTCGATCGCATACCGGGACTGAGCGATGACCTGGTCACGGGCGCGATGGGATTTCGCGGCGACGTGCCGGCACTTGCACGAGACGTCGCAGCATGAGCATGAGTAGGCCGCCAATGTTCCCGACTCTTGGCGCCACTCCCCACATCCCTGTGGGTCGCCGGCGCGGACTCGATGCTGTCGTTGTCGGCGCCGGCGTGGTCGGATCTGCCACGGCGCTCGGCCTGGCGCGCGCCGGATTCCGGGTCGCACTAGTCGAAGCGCGCATGCCGCGGCCATGGCACGCCGAGGACGCGCGCGACCTGCGCGTGTTCGCGATCGCTCCGGCATCCAGCCGCATGCTGCAAGGACTGGGTGTGTGGGACGCGATCCGGCATGCGCGCACGCACCCGTATCGCGAGATGCGAGTGTGGGATGCGGGTGGCGAAGGCGAACTGCATTTCCGCGCGAGCGACATTGGCGTCGATGCCCTCGGACACATCATCGAGCAAGGCGCCATCCAGCACGCGCTATGGCAGGCGCTGCAGCGCGAGAGCCACGTGGAGTTGCACTGCCCCGCGACCGTCGTCGCATTGACGCAGGACGACGATGGCATCGCACTGGATCTCGACGACGGCGTGCGCCTCAACCCGCGTCTCGTCATCGCCGCCGACGGCGCTGACTCACCGTTGCGCAGCATGGCCGGACTGGAAGTGCAGGGCCATGCCTACGGGCAGCGTGCCGTGGTTGCTTACGTAAAAACAGAACAACCGCATGCCGACACCGCGTGGCAACGTTTCTTGCCGAGCGGGCCGCTGGCCTTGCTGCCGTGCGCTGAGGGCCTGGGTTCGATCGTCTGGACGTTGCCGGATTCCGAATCCGAACGCTTGCTGGCTTGCGACGACGACCATTTCGACGACGAGCTCACCCGAACCTTCGATTCACGCCTCGGTGCGATGACATTGGCCTCATCGCGCGCCGCGTTTCCGCTGCGCCTGCAGCTGGCGCAACGCTACGTTGCCGGACGCGTCGTGCTGGTCGGCGATGCCGCGCATGTCGTGCATCCCCTGGCCGGGCAGGGTGTCAACCTCGGGCTGCAGGATGCGATGGAATTGGTCACAGTGTTGTCGCATGCGCGCGACGCCGGTCGCGATCTCGCAGCGCCGGCGTCCTTGCGTCGCTACGAGCGCGTGCGTCGCAGCGAGAACGCGCTTGCGGCAGGCGCGTTCGACGGAATCAATCGACTGTTTTCGAACGAGGCGTTCCTGCCCGCGCTGCTGCGTGGTCCGGTGCTCGGATTGGTCAATCGCATGACGCCGCTGAAACGGGTGTTTGCGCGCCATGCGATGGGGCCGCGGCGAGGCTGAGAACGCCTCCGCGGCACCGGAGGACGGGGCCGCGGAGGCAGTGCAGAACGTGAAACGAGCGGCCAAAAAGAACCCCGCCGAAGCGGGGTTCTTTTTGCCTTGCGGCGGTGTCGCTTTGCGTCATTCGAAG
>JBKJTK010000261.1:0-2722 GCA_046590875.1 Chiayiivirga sp. | reverse complement strand
TCATCAGCCAGTATGTGACCAAGCCGGTGGTCGGCTTCATCGCCGGCGCCAGCGCACCGGCCGGCAAGCGCATGGGCCATGCCGGCGCGATCGCGTCGGGCGGGCAGGGCACTGCTGCCGGCAAGTTCGCGGCGATGGAAGCAGCCGGCGTCACCACGGTGAAGTCGCCGGGGGATCTGGGGGCAGCGGTGGCGAAGCGGTTGGCAAAGTAGCTGCTCCTGCTCTCGCCCCTTCCCCCGCTGGCGGGGGAAGGTTGGGATGGGGGAGTCCGATGCGCGACGGCGCCAAACAAGAACTGGCTCGCAAACTCCGAAAGGACATGACCGAAGCGGAGCGCGCGCTATGGCGATGCCTGTGGTTGCAACAGCTGAACGTCAAGTTTCGACGTCAGCATCCCATCGGTCCGTATGTAGTCGATTTCATGTGCACCGAGCGCGAGTTGATCGTAGAAGTCGACGGCGGACAACACAACGGATCGCTTTATGATGAGCGGCGAGATCGTTGGCTGAGGGAGCAGGGTTATCGCGTTGTGCGCTATTGGAACGACGATGTGTTGGTCCGCACAAGTGATGTAGTGGAGGATATTGCGCGAGCGCTGGTGGTAGAGCACCCCCATCCCAGCCTTCCCCCGCAAGCGGGGGAAGGGGCCAAAGGCAGTACGGTGTGATGTTGAGGATCGCGCTAGCGCAGTTCGATTTTCCGGTCGGTGCGGTGCAGGCGAACGCCGCGCGCATCGCGGCGTTGATCAGCGAGGCGCGGGATGTGCATGGCGCCGATCTGGTGTTGTTTCCCGAATTGGCGGTGTCCGGTTATCCGCCCGAAGACTTGCTGCTGCGGCCGGCCTTCCTGGCCGAATGCGAAGCCGCGATCACCGCGATCGCGCAGGCTGCGATAGGCATCACCGCCGTGATTGGTTGGCCCGAAGGGGTCGGGTCGGTCGTGTTCAACGCGGCTAGCGTGTTGCGCGATGGCGAACGCATCGCGCACTACCGCAAACGCGAGTTGCCGAACTACGCGGTGTTCGACGAGCGCCGCTACTTCGCGGTCGATCCGGATGGCGGCCCCTGCGTGTTCGAACTCGATGGCGTTAAGGTCGGGCTGGTGATCTGCGAGGATCTCTGGTTCGCCGAGCCTTTGTCTGAAACCTGCACCGCCGGTGCCGAACTGGTGCTGGTGCCGAATGCCTCGCCATTCGAGCGCGACAAGCACGCGCAGCGCGACGCGCTGCTGGCCTTGCGAGTGCAGGAGTCGCGTTTGAATGGAGCGGGCGTCGCGCTGGCCTATCTCAACGTGGTTGGCGGGCAGGACGCGCTGGTGTTCGATGGTGCCTCGGTGCTGGCCGACGCCGATGGCCATATCCATCCGGCCGCACGCGCGTTCGAGGATCACTGGCTGGTGGCGGATTACGATGCAGCGACTCGTCGCTTCGCGCGCGTGCGCTGGCCGGAAGAGAACGACGAAAGCCACGCTGGGCAGGCCTATCGAGCCGTTGTGCGCGGCACGCGCGATTATCTGCACAAGAATGGCTTCACCCAGGCATGGCTGGGACTGTCAGGCGGCGTGGATTCGGCTCTGGTGCTGGCGATCGCGGTCGATGCGCTGGGTGCGGACAACATAACCGCGGTGCGGCTGCCGTCGCGCTTCACCTCGGGACTGAGCAACGACCTAGCCGGCGAGCAAGCACGCGCGCTCGGCGTGCGGATCGAAACCATCGCGATCGAAGCGCCGTTTCAGGGCTTCGTCAACGCGCTCGCGCCGACCTTCGGCGATCGTGCGGCGGACGTCACCGAAGAGAATCTGCAGTCGCGCTGTCGCGGCGTGATCCTGATGGCGCTGGCGAACAAGTTCGGCGGATTGCTGCTGACCACCGGCAACAAAAGCGAGTACGCGGTCGGGTACGCCACGATCTATGGCGACATGTGCGGCGGCTACGCGCCGCTGAAGGATCTCTACAAGACCGAAGTGTTCGCGCTTTGCCGCTGGCGCAACGCGATGGCCGGCGCGACGACGGGTTCAAAATGGGTCATCCCGCAGGCGGTGATCGATCGTCCACCCTCGGCCGAACTGCGCGAGAACCAGACCGACCAGGATTCATTGCCGCCCTACGCCGTGCTCGACGCGATTCTGGTGCGCCACATCGAGCAGGAGCAGTCGCTTGACGAGATCATCGCCGCCGGCTTCGATGCCTCGACGGTGGAACGCGTGCTGCGGCTGGTGCGGATCAGCGAGTGGAAGCGACACCAGGCCGCGCCTGGACCGAAGGTTTCGCGCCGCGCGTTCGGACGCGAGCGGCGTTATCCGATCACGTCAGGTCACCGCGAGTGAGCCAGGAATGAACCGCATGCGACTGGAAGCGGAGCGTTTTTGACACGAATTTTCACGGATAAAAAGAGCAATCGCCCAATCAGCGATTGGCTCCTATCCGTTCCGATCCGTGTCATAAATGTCGGATGCTCTTGCTCTGGCGCTGCCCAACAACAACCAGTCTGTTACGGCGCAGGCGCAGGTTCGTCCGGCAACGCGCTCGCGTCGCGTTCATCGTCGAACGGCCACACCTTCTTCCACAGGCTACGTTCGGCTGGCCAGTCGCCGTGCAGGTAGCCGTGCTCGGGGTGGTTCAACGCCAGTACCCGGCGCGCGTCGTTGGCTAGCGTGTCCTGTCCCAGCCGGGTGTAGCTCTCGGCCATGATCGCGAGCGCGTCGCCGTCGTGCATGCTCTGCG
>JBKJTK010000007.1:0-9123 GCA_046590875.1 Chiayiivirga sp. | reverse complement strand
CCGACCTTCTTGCGCTCGACTTCGCGCGCATCGCGGGTCATGAAACCGGCTTTGCGCAACTCAGGTTTGAGGTTTTCGTCGTACACGACCAGCGCACGTGCGATGCCGAGGCGGATCGCGCCGGCCTGGCCGGTGTTGCCGCCGCCTTCGACCGTGACCATGACATCGAACTTCTCGGTCAACTTGGTCAGCTCGAGCGGCTGGCGCACGATCATGCGCGAGGTCTCGCGACCGAAGAAGGTGTCGAGCGGACGCTCATTGACCACGATGCTGCCCTTGCCCGGACGCAGGAACACGCGTGCGGTGGAGGACTTGCGACGGCCGGTGCCGTAATGCTGCTGAGTCGCCATATCTATCTCAAACTTCCAGAACTTGCGGCTGCTGGGCGGAGTGCGGGTGATTCGGGCCGGCGTAAACCTTGAGCTTGCGGTACATCTGGCGACCGAGCGGATTCTTGGGCAGCATGCCCTTGACCGCGATCTCGATGACGCGCTCCGGGTGACGCTCCAGCGCCTGCCCCAGGGTTTCCGACTTCATGTTGCCGATGTAACCGGTGAACCGGAAGTACATCTTGTCCGTCAACTTCTTGCCGGTGGTGTGGATCTTTTCGGCATTGATCACGACGATATGATCGCCGGTGTCGACGTGCGGGGTGTAGACGGGCTTGTGCTTGCCGCGCAGGCGCAACGCGATTTCCGAGCACATGCGGCCCAGCGTCTTGCCGCTGGCGTCGACGATGTACCAGTCGCGCTTGACGGTCTCCGGCTTGGCGCTGAAGGTCTTCATGACAACTTCCTAAGGGGGTAAAGCGGGAACGAAAGGAGCGGAATGATAGCCGCGTTGCCGGGCCCGTGCAAGCCGGCCGGGATTCCCTGCCAGACCGCCGTGCTAGCATCCGGCGGCTTCCCTGCCCGGTTCGTCATGCCTCCGGAGCCTACTTCCATCTCAGACCTGGCCCACTCAGACCGGTCTACTCCCGCCCGGTCTGCTGCTGCCCGCATTGTTGCGCTCGCCGATGAGTGCGTGCTGTGCGGGTTGTGCCTGCCGCATTGTCCCACGTATGGGCTGGATCGCAGCGAGGGCGAATCGCCGCGCGGGCGGATCATGCTGATGAAGGGTCTGGCCGAGGGTCGGATCGATCTCGAGCCCGCGGCGACGACCCATCTCGATCATTGTCTGGCCTGCCGCAGTTGCGAGCGGGTCTGCCCGGCGCAGGTCCGCTTTGGCGAGTTGTTGTTGCTGGGACGAGAGGCGCAGCGCGCGGCGGTGCCGGCGGGGGGGCGTCAACACGCGCTGGAGTGGCTGTTGCCACGACCCGGGTGGCTGAATCTCGCCATGCGGATCGCGCGCGGGCTGCGCTCGGTGCTGCCTGGTCCGTGGCGACGAATGCCGCCTGCCCCCGCGCGGCGCGCTTTCGATCGAGTTCATGCTCCGACGGCTCCGACTCGCGGCCGCGTCGCACTGTTCCTCGGCTGCCTCGGTCGGCACTACGACGCCGATACGGCAAGCGCCGCTATAACGCTGTTGAACCGGCTCGGCTTCGAGGTGCAGGTTCCGCGCGACCAAACCTGCTGCGGTGCACTGCATCGTCATGCCGGCGCGCGCGAGGCGGCCGACGCGCTCGCACAACGCAATCGTCAGGCTTTCGACACCACGACGAAACCCGTTGCAATCCTGACCCTCGCCAGCGGCTGCCACGAAAGCATTGCGCAGGGATTTGCGCTCGATCCTGCGTCACCGCCCGTGCACGA
The DNA here is from genome assembly GCA_046590875.1 of Chiayiivirga sp. Lineage (GTDB taxonomy): Bacteria > Pseudomonadota > Gammaproteobacteria > Xanthomonadales > Xanthomonadaceae > JALCLA01. Next base: position 7,372 of record JBKJTK010000007.1, on the reverse strand, counting down.
TCTGTTTGATTTCCTCGCCGCCGATGCGCAGTTCGAGCGGCTTCGCTTCCGCGCGGCGAAAACTGGCGCGCGCGTCGCGCTGCATCTGCCGTGTACTCAGCGCAATGTGTTGCGCAACGCCGCAAGGATCGCCCCGATGCTGGCGCGCATTCCGGGGCTCGAGGTGATCGCGCTGACCGAGTCCGGCTGCTGTGGCGCCGCAGGCAGCCACATGCTGACTGAACCGACGCGTGCCGATGCACTGCGTGGGCCGCTGCTGGATGCGGTCGCCGCCAGCGACGCCGCTACACTGTGCACGTCCAACGTCGGCTGCCGCATGCATCTGGCGGTGGGCGTTGAAACGCGTGGACTCGCGTTGCCGATCCGGCATCCGATCGAACTACTCGCGGAACATCTGGAATAACGTACCTGCCATGATCGCTGCCCGTCACTACTCATTGCTCGATCGCGTGCTGATCCGTGCCGAGCACGCGCTCACCACCAGTCTCGCCACGGGCGCGCAGGCGGAGCGCGCGAATCCTGCCGCCGACACACCCGAATTGGTGCTCGACGACGCTGCGCGACGCCACGCCGCCGGCTTGATGCGTGTGAACCACACTGGTGAGGTCTGCGCGCAGGCGCTCTACGTCGGTCAAGCCTCGGTCGCACGCGACGAGCGCACCCGCGCCGACCTGCTGCGCGCAGCGCAAGAGGAAACCGATCACCTCGCCTGGTGTGGGGAGCGCCTGACCGAACTCGACAGTCGGCCGAGTCTGCTGAATCCGCTCTGGTACGCCGGCAGCTATGCGATCGGCGTGGCCGCGGGGCTCGCCGGGGATGGCTGGAATCTCGGCTTCGTGGTCGAGACCGAACGCCAGGTCGAGGCGCATCTGGAGCAGCATCTGGAATCGTTGCCGCTCGGCGACGAGCGCAGTCGCGCGATCCTGCGCAGCATGAAAGCCGACGAGGCGCGACACGCGGACCATGCGCAAGCTGCCGGCGCGCGCCGGCTGCCGCAACCCATCCCGCGTCTCATGGCACTGACCTCGGCGATCATGAAGGCGGTGGCGTACCGCATTTGACGCTTGCATCTGCATCCGCACGCGACTCCGCCGCGACGGTCCTCGCCTGTCCCACGTCACTCGACACCTCAGCATCGGAGTTCCGGCATGACTTACAGGATTCCTTCGCGCCTCGCTTTCGTCGCCCTGCTTGCGTTTGGCAGTGTCACGTCCAGCGTGCAGGCGCAAACCGGCGACGCCCTTTCGCTACGCGGCGATTTCAGCGGCACCTGGTACGACCCGGCGCAATCGGGCCAGGGCCTGAACGTCGAGGTGCTGGATCGCGGCCGCGCCGTGGTGACCTGGTACACCTTTGATGCGAACGGCGTGCCGATGTGGTTGTTCGGGCTCGGCAGTCTCGACGGTCCGCGACTGCGCGCGGCGATGTCGCGAATCGAAGGCGGGCGCTTCCCGCCGCTGTTCGATTCGGCCGCCACCGCCAACCGCGCGTGGGGCGAGTTGCAGATCGATTTCTCCGACTGCGGCAAGGGCGTGCTGCGCTGGACGCCGACCGCGATGGGATTCAGCGCCGGTAGCATGCCGCTGAATCGCCTCACCGGCGTACAGGGTGAGCGCTGCAATAGCGAAGAGGATTTCGGCGAGACGCGCGAGTTCGCGTTCGAGCGCGGTGCGCAGGGGTTCACCGCGCTGTTCGCGGACAAGCCGCCGGGCGAGGAAACATTCTACGAACTGGATTTCAAGCACGAAGCCCTGCCCGCGCCGCTGGGCGCGCGCCGCGGCCTGCGTCTGTCGGGCAACAACCATTCCGACGATCTGGCGATGTTGATCAAAGGGCGCCTGGGCGGACTGCGCGCCAATACGCTCTACCAGATGGAACTGGATCTGGAATTGGCCAGCGATGTGCCGGCGGGTTGCGCCGGCGTGGGTGGCTCGCCCGGCGAAGGGTTGTACCTGCGCCTCGGTGCTTCGACGCAGGAACCGCTCGCCCTGCCCAGCACGGCGCCGGGCGACAACGGCTGGCTACGCCTGAACATCGACTACGGGCAACAGTCTCAGCCGGGCGTGAACGCGCTCGTGGTGGGCGTGCTGTCGAACTCCTATTCCTGCGACCTGAGCGTCGACGCGCCGTGGGAACTCAAGACCCTCAGCACCCAGGGCCAGAGTTTTCAGATGCGCAGCGATGCGCAGGGCGCACTTTGGGTCGTGGCCGGCAGCGACAGTGCGTTCGAGGGTCGCACCGATTGGTATCTGACCGCGCTGCGGGTGCGGCTGGAAGCGGTCACGGGGACGACACAATAGCCAACACAACCCCGTCGTCGCCGAAGCGAAAGTTGCTGCAGATGGGGTTGAGCCGCTGATCCGCTACAGGCGTCTATATTGTTGCTCGGCGGGGTCATCCAGGCCTTGGCTCACTTCACCGCGTCCAGCCGCGCCAACATCTGATCCGGCGATTGATAGCCGGTCATTGCGCCCTGCGCGTCGATCACCGCCGGGGTACCGACGATGCCGCCGATACGATCGACCAGGGTGTAGTTGTCCGCGACAGAATTCGGGCAACTCTGCGGCGGCGGCGCGGTGCCGGACTTCGCCAGCGTGAAGGCCTGCTTGCGATCCACCGCGCACCACACCGACACCGCCTTGTCGAACGAGGCCGAGTCCAGGCCGCCGCGCGGATACAGCAAATACTCGACGCTGATGCCGCGCGCGTTGTATTGCGCGATGTCCTGATGCATGCGCTGGCAGTAGCCGCAGTCGAAATCGGTGAGCACGGTCACGGTGTGTTTCGGCTTCTCGGCCGCGAACACGATGCGCTGCTCGGCCCCGACCGCGGCGATGGCGTCGTGACGGAGGCCGTTCTTGCGCTGCGCGGTGAGGTTGCGACGCCCCTGGACTTCCCAGAGTTCACCGGTGAACAGGTGCTTGCCGTCGTCGCTGACGTAGACCACCTGTCCGTCGACGACGACCTCGAAATATCCCTTGGATCCGGACGCTGTGATCGATGCGATCTTGCCTTGCGGCATCAGCGCCTGCACCGACCGGCGCGCTTGCGCTTCGTCAGGTCGGGCTTCGTCGGCCTGCACTTCGCCGCTATGCGCAGCTGTCATCGCTCCCAACAGCATCAACGACGCGGCTATCCGAATTGCGATCCGACCCATGGCGTTCTCCTTCGCTGGCACGTTCCCTTCTTGGGAACGGAGCAAGGACCGGTTTAGGCACAGTGAAGTTCCGCAGGGAGCGCGTCAGGTCGAAAGCCGCGGCCGGTCCCGCGAGTTATTCACGGCACATTCGCTCAGCGCCCGGCCGCCGGGTTGATGCAGGCGCACCCTCGCCCGGTGTACAAAGGATCCTCATGCGGGCTGCGGCTTCCGGGTCGTCGTCCGTGAGGGGTGTCAACCTGCCGGAGACCGATATGCGCAAGATTTTCCTGCTGACCCTGGCCTGCAGCGCCATCGTTCTCACGGCCTGCAATGGCGATCGTGAACTCGCATCGAGCGAGACGCCAAAGGCCACTGCCGCCGTTCCCGAGGCCGCGCCCGCGCCAGCGACACCCGGGATGAGCCTGCCTTTCGTTGTCGCTCCGGTGGCTCAGTTCAAGGAACCTTGGGCGATGACCTTCCTGCCGGACGGACGTCTGCTGGTCAGCGAAAAACCGGGCGCGCTGAAGCTGTTCGACCCCGCCGCCACGCGCAGCGGCGATATCAGCGGCGTGCCCGCCGTCGCCTACGTGGGTCAGGGTGGGCTGGGCGATGTGGTGCTGCATCCGCAGTTCGCGCAGAACGCGATGGTGTATCTGAGTTATGCCGAAGCGGGCGAGAACGACGCCTACGGCGCCGCCGTGGCGCGCGCGCAATTGACGTTCGACACGAATGGCGGCGGCGCGCTGTCCGGGCTGGAAGTGATCTGGCGCCAGACGCCAAAGGTGACCGGTGGCGGCCACTACGGACACCGCATCGCCTTCGCGCCCGACGGACAGTTGTTCGTCAGTTCCGGCGAACGCCAACACTTCGATCCGGCCCAGGACATGTCCGGCAACCTCGGCAAGATCGTGCGCCTCAACGACGACGGCTCGCTGCCGACGGACAATCCGTTCGCCGATCAAGGCGGCGTCGCGGCCCAGGTGTTTACATTGGGGCATCGGAATCCATTGGGAATCGCCTTCGATGCGCAGCGCCGGTTGTGGAGCATGGAGATGGGGCCGAAAGGCGGCGACGAATTCAACCTCATCGAACGCGGCTCGAACTACGGCTATCCGATCGTCTCCAACGGCGACCACTACGACGGCCGCGACATCCCCGATCACCCCACGCGTCCCGAGTTCAATGCGCCGGAAGTGAGCTGGACGCCGGTGATCTCGCCCGGGGATTTCATCTTCTATTCCGGAGCGGGCTTCCCGGACTGGCAGGGCGACGCACTGATCGCGGGTTTGTCGTCCAAGTCGCTAGTGAGAGTCGAAATTTCCGGCGACAGCGCGCGCGAAGCCGAACGCTTCGACATGGGGCAACGCATCCGTGAAGTCGAGCAGGGACCGGACGGCGCGCTGTGGTTGCTCGAAGACGAGGACGAGGGCAGCGGCGGCAGGCTGCTGAAACTCACCCCGGCGCCCTGAGGCTCGAACGCTTGCGCCTGGTGCTCGACACCAACGTCTGCCTCGATCTATTCGTGTTCTCCGATCCGCGCAGCGCAGCGTTGCACGATGCGCTGCGCGCGGGCCGCTGCACGGCCGTCAGCAACGAGGCCTGCCGCGCGGAATGGCGGCGCGTGCTGCGCTATCCCGTGCTGACGCTGGACTCGGCCCGGCGCGATGCGCTCGAAGCCGACTACGACGCGCTCGTCGTATCCGTTGCAGCCGCGGCGGGTGTGGCGGCAGCCATGTCGCTACCGCGATGCAAGGACACGGACGATCAGAAGTTTCTCGAACTCGCACGCGATGCCGGCGCCGTTGCCTTGCTGACGCGCGATGCGGCCTTGCTGGCACTGGCACCGCGCACCCTGCGCGCGGGCTTGTTCGAGATCCTCACCCCGGAGGCGTGGCTGCGTTTACGGTCGTTGCCATAAGTAGGTAGCCCGGGTTCGCGCAGCGCACCCGGGAACGACAACGCGATTCACATCGCTCCCCGGGTCTCGCTGCGCTCTACCCGGGCTACCACTATTGAGCGTTCCGTATTGCGCGACATCAGAACTCAAAGCTATCGACGAAGATGCCCGCTGGCAGTGGCTCGCTCACTTGAACCGTCGCCGTACGCGAGATCGGTCCGTTGTTGCCGTTGCAGATGAGGGTGTAGACGACATCGCTCGCTGGTGACATCACGCGTGAGCCCGTGTCGCGTTCGGCCGGTGTCAGCACGATCGGCGCGCCGCCAAGCGAGCTGCCGATCTCGCAACTGGTCGCCGCGGAGGTGTTCCAGGCCAGCGTGGTCGAGGCGCCCGTGATGATCTGCGGAGGTGTCGCGGTGAAGCTCGCGATTGCGACCGACGGTGGCGGCGGCAGTACATCGACCTCGACCAAGCGCGAGACCGGTCCGTTGTTGCCATTGCAGCTGAGGGTGTAGGTCACATCGCTCGCCGGCGAAAACACGCGCGAACCCGTATCGCGTTCGGCCGGCGTCAGGACGATCGGTGCGCCGCCAAGCGTGCTGCCGATTTCGCAACTCAGCGCCGCGGATGTGTTCCAGGCCAGTGTGGTCGAGGCGCCAGTGATGATTTGCGTCGGCGTCGCGCTGAAGCTCGCGATCGCAACCGACGGTGGGGGCGGCTGCACATCGACCTCGACCAGACGCGAGACCGGGCCGTTCTTGCCGTTGCAGGTGAGGGTGTAGGTGACATCGCCGGCCGGCGACAGCACGCGCGAGCCCGCGTCGCGTTCGGTGGCGTCAAGCACCAGTGGCGTCCCGCCGAGTGTGCTGGTGATCTGGCAGGCAACGGCGTTCGCTGTGGTCCATGACAAGGACGTCGACGCGCCGCTGGCGATCTGCGCCGGTGTCGCGGTCAAGCTGTCCACGCGCACCGAGGCAGCTTGCGTCGCGCGACAGGTGGGACCGCCTGCAGATAGCACAAGGTTATCGATTGCCCAGCCCGTGCGCACCGTGTTGGCGTCGCTGGTGAAGCGAAAACGCAGACGCGCCGTGGCCGCGCCATCGAGCTGCGGCAGCGACAGGCTCACCGCGCGCCAAGTGGTTTCTCCATTGCAGCGGAAAACTTCGCTCCAGTTGCCGCCGCCATTGGTGCTGACTTCCACAATGCCGAAGTCCCAACCGGCTTCGGTATCGCAACGCTGGTCGAAGGCGAGCGAGACCGAGCTGTAGCCGCTCAAATTCAGCGTCGCACTGGTCAACGATGCGTTGAGATTGTTGCCGTAGTTGCCCACGGCCGATTGCAGCCACGCGCCGCTCGCGGCCACGCCCGCACCGTTGCGGCGCACCCAAGGCGCATCAGCATTCAAACTCGTGGCCTGCGCCGTTTCGCCGGCATCGGTCAGGACCGGACACAAGCGATACAACTCGAAATCGCGTGTCGTCGCGTCGCCGCCGGCGATGCTGAAATTCGGAATCGCGTGGGTCTCGTGACCCGGCGCCGAGACCGCGACCGCGTAGTTCCCGGCCGGCAGTAATCGAACATAGCTGCCGTCCGCCGGCTGGCTGCCGGTCTGGTAGCGGCCGACACTCACGCGTGCCGCCAGCGGTGCCAAGGTGCCGAATTCGCGCACGCGGCCAGACAATGTGGCGGCGGCTCCGGGCGCCAGCACTTCGATGAAGGCCGCGCCCACCGGGCCGTCGGCACCGCTGCTGTCGCGTCCCTGCGCGTACACCAGATGCCGACCCGGTGCGAGGCTCGCCGTGGGCAAGGTCAGGGTGGCGTTTTCCACCGTGGCGTTGAAGCTGCCATCGACCGGGTTCATCAGCAACGGCGCGGCACCGCTCTGCCACGGCGGTGTGCCGAGGTAAGCGCGCACGCTGGCGATCGGCTGCACCGCCGGCACCGGACCGGAGGCCGATGTCGACGCCGTCTGCTGGCGTTCGTCGTCCAGGCGCACTGTAAGTTGGGCCGGGTCGCCGGCGAGGATCAGATCCGGCTCAACCCGCGCCTGCGTCGCATCGGGGCCCGAAGGCAACACATAGGGCGCACGCACGCTGCGCGCGGCGTAGCGCAGCGCGTCGCGGTTGACCGGCAGGACGGTGTTCTCGAACGTGGCGCATGACTCGAAGAACGCGGTGCCCAGTTCTATCGTGTAGCTCGGCAAGCCCAATTCGCCGTAAGCGAAATCATCCGTGGTGCCGTCGGTCGGATACAAACCGATCGCTGCCTCAGCGGTGTAGTTGTTGAAGCCGGCCAAGCGACGTCCCAACACCGCGAGTTCGGTGCGGTTGGGCGCG
>JBKJTK010000469.1:0-31748 GCA_046590875.1 Chiayiivirga sp. | reverse complement strand
GGGATGGCTTGGTCGAGCACCTGCCACTCGCGTGTCTCGAAGTCGTTGCCGTTCGGCGCGCGCAGCACGTCGGCGCCGACCGGGAACAGATAGATGCGCGGATCGTCAGCCAGTGGCAGATCGGCGTAGTCGGCGAACCACGCGCCGACCGAACGGATTCGGGTGGCGAACTGGCTCGAGTCGTAGGAACTGTCCTGCGGACCGAGATCCCAGCCGAAGAAGTTGAGGCCGAAGGTCACGTTGGTCGAGAACTCGATCACCAGGCCCGGCTGCGGTCCGGCCGACTCGGGCGCGAAGGGACGCGCGTAGCGGCGGAACTCGGGCACGCCCCACAGGTCCGCGACGCGCGACGCGTCGAGCTTGCGCTTCCACTCGGCGTCACCTTCCGGACCTTCGGGAATGCGGAACAGCTCGCGCCGCAGCGAGAAGCGGTTGGTCTCGACCTGCGGGTTGTTGAAGCCCATCTGGCCTTTCAGCACATCGAAGTTCAGTTTCAACTGCGCCAGCGTGTCGGCCAGGCCGGGTGAACCCGGCATCGGCGTGCCATCGAGGATCTGGCCGAGGTTGCGTTCGCGCACGATGTTGGTCAGGAACTCCTGGCCGGCCTGGGAATCGCCACCGAGCATGTTGGTCTCGTAGTCGTAGGCGGCGGCGGCGAGATAGACGTAGCGCGCGGCCAGGTCGAACGCAGCGCGGTACTTCTGCAGTGCATCGTTGCGGAAGATGCGGAACGCCATGTCGCGGTAGCGGTAGAGCTGCACATCCTCGGCGCCGTCCTTGCGGAACACCAGCAGCATGTCCATGATCCGCTGGCCTTCGGCCAGGGTCGCCTGGTAGTCGCCGACGAGCTGCTTGATCGCTTCGGCACGCGCGAAGATTTCGGCGCGCAGCAGCGGCTCTTCGCGCACCATCTGGTCGATCTCGCCCTGGATGTTGTACAGCCCCAGCGCCGCTTCGTTGATCTGCGTCTTGATGCCGGACAACTGTTCGACGTCTTCCTTGGCCGCGTCGGTCGAGTTGGCGACGATGTCGAGTCCGTCGGCGATGGTGTCGGCCGCCAGTTTGAATCCGTTGCCGGACGCGATCACGATGCAGCGCGGACCGGAGAAGATGTCGCCACCCGCCGCGAGTCCGGCAATGAACGCCTTCGGCACGCACTCGGCGGTGGCCTTGAAGGTGAAGTCGGTGAACTCGCCGATGCGGCGCGCAACGATCGCCGACGACTCCATCACCTTGGTCACTTTGGTGAGCGTCAGCAATTCGTCGCGTTGCGCGTTCGACACCGCGAGGTTGGCCTCGGCGGTGTTGAACGTGGCCTGGATCGTCTGCATTTGACCGTAGATGTCGAGTCGCAGCTTGTCGTAGGCCAGCATCGCCTGCTTCAGCGCGACGCGGGCCTCGAACATCTGCTGCAGGTGCTGCTGCAGCCGTCCCGGCGCGCGCCGTTGCGTGGTCCAGGTCTCGGGCTTGGTGAACCAGATACCGAAGTCGGGCGACTCCATCGTGACGTAGTCGACGTCGAGCAGGGTGTCGTCCGGGGTGTTGCCGAGCGCGCATCCAGTGCTCAGGGGCGCAGCGGAGCATGCTTGACCGTCGGCGCCGGTGCGCGGCGTGCCGGCGGCAATCGGCTGCACGCCGTAGAAGCCGATGCCGTTGGCCGCGGGCGTGTACTGCGCGGCGACCGTGCGGATCCGGTTGATGCCCAGGTCGTTGACACCGCTGCCGGCGTTGAAGTCGAACGCGGTACCGGCAAGCTCTGGCAGGTCGACATACATGTAGTGGTAGAGATCGGGGCCTTCGTAGCCGGCCGGATAGGTGCCACCGGGGCCGATGTCATCGGCATACGGATAGCCGAAGATCTCGATCAGCTGGTTGCTGTAGTCGGTCTCTTCCTCGATCGAGTGCTCGTACAGTTCGTCGGCGCTGTCCTGGGTGCGGCGCAACTGGTTCGACAGCAGGTTCGCGTAGTCCCAGACATTGAGCGCGTTCTTGACCGCCGACAGCGCGCGCTCGTACACCTGCTCGAACTGGGTCCGGTTGAAACGATCGAGCTGGGTCGGATCGAAGTCGAACGGAACCACGTTCTGCGCCAGCCCGAGCGGGTTGAGGCCGGCATCGGCCTTGTCGACCTGGCCCTGGATCGCTGCGTAATGCGCCGCGATTTCATCGAGGTGGCTGACGGTCGCACGCTCGATGCGCTGGATACCGACATGGTTCGGGTTTGGATCGGACTGCGGCACGATCGCATTGACCGTAACCCAGTCGAAATACGCACCCATGCCGCCGCGGCGACCCCATTCGGACAATCCCCACGCGCGCTCTGGGCGGGTGTCGTCGTAACCCTGCCACTGGCCGTCGGGATCGGCGACGAAGTTCGATCGGTAGGTCAGGTCGACGATCTCCGCGCCGGTGCGCGCCTTCGCTGCCGCGGTCTCGGCAAACTGGCGTTCGTCGAGGAAGTCCACTTGTAGCGGCACGCCGGCGACCGGGATCGCCTCGGGACGCGGCGCCCACGAGAAGAACGGATGGCGCAGCAGCTCGTAGTAGATCTTGGTGCCGGTCAGGTAATGGCCCCAGGCGTCGCCATGGCCCTGCGGGAACATGATGCGCGCGTCGAACTCGTCGACGACCCCGTTGAAGTTCTGGTCGCTGACGTTGTAGCTGAGCGCGTAGGCGACCTCGCCGTCACCGGTGGTGAAGTTCCAGAACAGCCGGTTGTAGACCGGACTGGCCGCGACCGGTCCGTTGGCGTCGTCGCGACCCCGCAGCAGGACCAGTTCCTCGGTCAGCAGCGAATCGAGCTGGTTCTGGAAATTGAAGATCGTCGGCGCGAGCGAGAAGCTTCCGGCACCGGTCGTGATCGCCACCGTCGGATCCTGCGCGTCGGCGTAGGCCTCGTTGCCGAGCAAGGTGTAGAAATCGACCAGGCGCGACGCGACCAGCAGCACCGCGTTGTTGGCAGGGCCATAGTCGATCGGCGGTGTCGCATCTGCGGACAACTGCAGCGCGCGCCGCATCACGGTGGTGTAGGCCTCGATCAATCCGATGCTGTTGAGGTTGCCCGCGTCGCTGTTGAGCGCGATCGGGCCAGAGTAACGTTCGCCGATCTGGATCAGCATGCTGGTGTAGTTGTTGGTTTCGGTCGCGCCGAAATCCTGCACTCGCGCTTCGAACGGATTGAGCCTGCCCAGCACGCGCTTGACCCAACCTTGCGCCAGCTGCGCGCGCTGGTTTATCGGAGTGGCACCAGGCTGGCCGGCATACAGACTCCAGCGCGTCTGGTTGCTGCAAGCAGGCAGACCGCGATAACGCGCGACGAACCAGTTGTCCGACAGCGTCTGGATGTTCGCACCCTCGATGCTGATCTCGACTGCCCCCTGCGCGCTCGCGGTCGGGAACCGGATCCAGCCGTTCAACTGGCCGGTGTCGGGATTCGGCAGCGGCATCGGCGGAGTGCCGTCGAGGTCCGGATGGAAGTACCAGTCGAATTCGAGTGCGTCCGGATTGCCGCCGAAATCACCGCTGTGGCGCAGCACCAGTTGCTCGTCGAAGATGTTGTCGGGCGCGATCACATTGATCTGGCCCTGGTAGGTGCTGTTGATCGTGGCGACCTGCGGCGGCGGCGGCGAAACCAGGCAGCCGACCTGGATTACCTCCAGGCTGACCGGCAGCGGATTCAGCGACGCGTCGTTGTTGAACGCGAGCGTGAGGTAGCCGTTGCCCTGCGACAGACCCGCGCTCAGCGCCGGACCGACGCCGACCGCCCGGTACGGCTCGAGCACGAAGTCGCCGTTCCTATCCTGGTAACCGACAAGCACGTCGTTCTCGCCGACCACGCGCGACTGGTCGCAGATCCGGGTGCGGTTCGCGTCGAGATGTGACTGGGTGCAGATCTTCGCGATCCGCTGCGGATTGCGCGACAGCCGGAACAGCGACTCGACCGCCTGGTCCCAACTGCATCCGAGCGCGGCGCAGCCGGCGACGAAGCCCGACTGTTCGTTGCCGTCGCCGCCGTCGAGCTTTTTCAGTGCGACGCGATCACGCTTGGACAGCACGTTGAGCAGCAGGAACGGCTCGCCCGCGCCAGTCTCGTCGAACTTGCCGATCACCGACAGGCGCTTGTTGATCGGATCGAACGAAATGCGCTCGCGCACTGACACCGGCAGCTTGATCGTGCCGTCGGCCGATCCGATGATCGATACCTTGCCATCGGTGCCGAGCGAGTTGGCGATCGACGAGGGGATCGCGGCGAGCCGCACGAAGCGCGGATTGAGCGGATCGAGCAGTTGCGCGACCGTCGACGATGGCAGCGGATTGAGGGTCTCGTTCTGGATCGCGTCGTAGACCACCTCGACCGCGGCCTGGTTGACGATATCGGGCAGCCCGCGCTTGGGCGTCAGCAATGTCTCGCCAGTGACCAGCAGCGGTGTCGTCTCCGGCCACGAGATCTCGTAACTGACCGCAATCGGATCGTTCGGCGAGTCGGTGCCGCCCTGGCTTGCCGGCAGCCGCGCCAGCCACGGCACGCACTGATTCGCGAGCAGGTCGTTGCCGTCGTTGTTGTCGAGGTCAGTGAAGAAGCCGGGTTGCGATGTGTAGAAATACTGCACCGAGCCGCTACCGGCCGACTTCGCCCACAACTGGTTCTTGTAGTCCTGGAAGAACGGCGGCGGCGGTTGTTCGCCGACCGCCTGGCCGACCGCGAACGTGTTGGGGCAACCGGGCAGCAACCGTACCGGATACGGCGGCGACACCGTGGTGCCGGCGACGCCGGTGTAGCGGAACTGGCTGAAGCCGGCGCCGGTCGCGAGCACGTCGTAGACGCGGAATTTCCACTCCTGCGCGGCGCCGTCGAAGTAGCGCAGCAACACGTACGGGTCGGACGCGGCGGCAACATCGCCGGACTGGCGGCTGCCGAAATCCGAACGCAACGCGAACGCGGCCTGCAGCCCTGAGCCGAGCGACGACGGCGCCAGGATCGCGTGCTCGTCATTCGGGTTGTAACCCGGCAGCATCGGATCGTTCTGCACGTAGAGGCTCAACGACGGGAACTGCGCGGGTTGCAGTCGCGTCTGCCCGAGTACTTCGCTGCCCTGCTCGCTGGCGATGATGATGTGCGGTGGATCGATCGGCCAGAACGGCCGGTAGCGCACCGCCTTGTCGGGCCAGAACACGCCCTTGGATTTGGCCCGGTACCACGCCACTGCCAGTTCGCGACCCTGATCGCGCACGCGGCTGCTGCTGTAGCGGTTGACCGGAATGATCGCACCCGTGCGTCCCGCGCGGTTGTAGGCCGCATCTGCGCCGTGGCCGTCGAAGTACGCCAGTTCGTTGATGACGAAGCCGGTACGGTTGGGCTCGCTGTGGTACGGGTCGACGATCTTCTTGCCGATCTCCGCCGGCACGTTGTCGATGAACTGCGGGATGCTGTCGTACGGCAACGTTCGCACGATCTCGACGACGGTCGGGTACTGGGTCTGATCGAGCGTCGGCCCGTTGATGTAGATAAGCACACTGGTGCCGGTGCGGGTCGCGGTGAAGCGCCCGGCCGCATAGCTGGCCGAACTGGATTCGGCAGCCGGGTTGATCAACTGCAACACCTTGAACTCGCCGCTCGGCGGTTCGGCTTCGACCGGCGCACCGACCACGTGCACTTGGTAGCAGGCGCTCGACTCGTTGTCGGCGCACGCGCGTGTCGGCCACACGATGCGTCCAAACGTGGTGACGCGCGCAGTCGATTCGGGCGGTTGGCCCGTGACGCGCCATCGCACTTCCAGCCCGCTCGCCGGCTGTAGCGCGATCAACTGGTACTGCCCTCCCCCGGCGGCGGCCCACGCGAAGACCTGGCTGCCGATTGCGTCGAACAACTGTCCGCCGATGCGGAAATCGGGCACCGATGCGAGCCCGTCGACGGTAGCACCGGGCGGCGGCGTCAGCGCGACGCCAGCGGTCCAGCGTTCCTCGCGCGGGAAGCGGCCGTCGCGGCCGAGCGTGACGACGTATCCGTCGTCGACGCCGCGCGATTCAAGCGTGTCGGCCTCGCCGAAGGTCGCGGTGCCGCGGAAGCGACCCGCGACGAACAGGTTGCTGCCGAGGCCACCGGTCGTGATCGACAGCGCTGCGTCGTCGGCAGCGCCACCCGCACGGGCCGGGATGCCGTCGAGGTCATCGAAGCTGCCGCCACCAGTGACCCATTTCCAGCGCAGGTTCGAGGCGAGCGAGCCGATGAAGACGTCGTGATTTGCGGGACGACCCGGCAGGGAAGGCGTCGCGGTCAGCGAGTTCGGCGTGCCGTCGGCGTTGAGGAAGAACTGCACCGTCTGCGCGAAGCGGCCCGCGACGTAGACGTTGCCGGCAGTGTCGGCGATCACGCTGTGCGCTTCGCCGCCGGCGACGCCGGTGGCGAACTGGCATTGCGGCGAGCCGGTCGAGATATCGACGCTGATCATTGTCGCGCCACTGCCCGCGACATTGGCGCACGGCGAGTACGCGACATCGGCGAAACGCGTGCCGGCGAGCAGCAGGCGGCTGCCATCGGGCGTGATCGCTGCGTCGTTGATTTCAAGCTGTTCCGGGAGCGCACTGGCTGGGCTGAATAGTGGCGCGGTGCTGATCGTGTTGCCGATGTTGAGCACGAAGGGCCGTGGCGCGCCCTGCGAACTCAGGCTGACATTGTCGATGTGCCAAGTGTCGGGGAACGGCACCGGGAACGGGATGTTGAGGCCCGGGAAAACGAAGTAGTCGGGCGTCGACGCGGTGCCCTGCTCGGAGCGCAGGCGCACCCGGAAGTTGGCATTCATCGCGGCCGGATCGGTGATCACGTACGCCTCGAGGCCGCGGCGCATGTAGCGTTGCGCGGGGATGCCCGCGCCGTGGAACTTCTCCAGCAGTTTCCACGTCCCGCCGGCGAAATACTCGAGGTAGAGGTCGTCACTGAAGTCGGGCGAATCGGAGCGGTTGTAGTAGAACCATTCGAACGCACCGCGCTGCACGTCGATCGACAGCACCAGCTTGACCGCCCCTGCGGCATTGATGAAGCGGCTCTCCAGCAGCGAGGTCGAGCTACCTGGGTTGTTGCTGCCCCACATCATCAGTGCCGGCGAGAATTCGTCGGCGTGGCCATAAATCGCCGACAACTGGTTGCCACCTTTAAACCAGTTGGCATCGAGATCGGCCTGGGAATGCAGGTCGGACGAGAACGGAATGCCGCTGGACGAGGCTTCCTTGCCGATCATCCAGATGCGCGAGGTGGCGTCGACCGCGAGGTGTTCGGCTGCATCATTGCCGGTGGCCGCGGCGCCGCGGCTGTTGGCCCAGATCCATACCCCTTCGGACGAGACCCGCGCCGCGAACAGGTCGCGTGCACCGGGCGACGCATTGCCGTTGATCGTGATGTCGCTGCTCGACGTCGGCGACTGGCGGAAGTACGCGGTCTCCCCGAACGAGCCCGCCACAACCACCGATTCGGGCGTCGGCGGCAGCCCGGGCGCGCCCGGCAACGCGACGATGCTGCGTGCGTAGTCGTTGTAGTGGCTGCCGAATCCGCGCGCCCAGTTCCACGCGCCGGTCGGGCCGAGCTTGGCGACGTACCCGTCCTGATCGTCGAACTGGCCGTCGACGGTCGACAGGTCGACGCCGCCGAACGACGCGCGTGCGTAGAATTCGCCGGTGATGTAGACGTTGTTGGCGACGTCGAGCACCAGATCGTTGACGGTGTCGTCCGAACCTGAGCCGCCTGCACTGCGCGCCCACAGCGGCTGGCCTGCGGCGTTGAGCCGCACGACGAACACATCCTGGCCGCCGCGCGAGGTCAGCGTCTCGGTGTTGCCGGCGACGACAATCTCCATCGAACCGCGGAAGTGTCCGGCGAGGAAGATGTCGCCACTGGGCGCAGTGCGCACCACGCGCACCTCGTCCCCAGCCGAACCGCCGAAGGCGATCGGCCAGGCGGCGCGTGCGGCGTGCCACGGCGCGGCGACAGTGGCCAGCGCGAGCACGAGTGCGGCGACCGGGGTGCCCGCGCGGCGGGCGTGCGAAGCGGTAGTCATGCGGATCATGCGCTTGCCCCTGTTCACTGGTTCAGCACCGCGACTGCGGACACACGCCGCAGTTCGAACCGCCCCGATACGAAGATCGGATTGCGGTGCAGGCCGGAGATCGATTCCTGGTAGGTGCCGCCGACGCGCGTCTCGCCCCAGCCCGGGCCGGTGCGCGCGCCACGCTTGGGATCCTGGACCGTGAACACGAACTGCATGTCGCGCACGATGCGGAATGCCTCTTCCTTGTAGTTGAGGAACTGCTCGTTGAGGTTGTCGTGGTCGGGGTGGTAGCGGTGCAGGAACGGGTTGGTCGGCAGGTCGGATTCGACCACCAGCGCGAGTTGCAGCGTGCGCTCCGGTCCGAAATCACCATCGAACTCGAGGAACTCGCCTTCGAAATCGTAGCCGATCGTGCTGTAGCGGATGCCGACCGAGCGGCCGTCGCGCGTCGCCGCGCCCTGGAACAGACCGATCAAGTCCTTGTCAGTGACCAGCACGTAGCGCCCGGGCTGATCGACCTCGTTGAATCGCGGATCGACCGCGCTCGGCATGTAGGTGCCCTGCTCCCACATCTGGATCACGTCCTTCAGCAATCGCGCCTGCCCGGCCGAGTCGACGTGTAGCAAAACGCGCTGGCTGAACTCGCGCTTGGTGGCCGTCGGCGTGGTGCCGGCCTGCTGCGCCTCGCTGACCTTGTCCAGAATGATGTTCCCGACCCACAGACCGGCGAAATTGTCGCCACCCGCCTTTGCGTTGCGGGAGGCGGTGAACGGCTGAATCGTGTTGCCGCCTGCGTAGAGCTGGACCCGGGTGCCCTGCTCGTCAGTGATCGAGAACACCTGGTCCATGCGCGAGGCGCTGAACGCGGTGCGATTGACGGCGAGAGTGAGGAAGACGTCGGCCCCGGTCGGCGCGTCGAGCACCAGCGTGTCCTGCAAGGCGGGCCACGCGATCTCGCCGGTCTCTGGATCCTCGTTGCGGTACAGCATCGGCAGCGAGGCGGCACCGACCCGCTCGATCTGGAAGCTGCCCGGTGCCGCGCTGAAATTGCGCAGCACGATGCGGATCTCTTCCAGCGACGCGGTGAACTCGAGCGCCTCGCCCTGGTCGAGTACGACCTGCATTGGCGATTGGTAACGTGAACTGCCCTTGGTGTAGATCCAGTAGGCGCGGCCCGGCTGCACGGTCTCGGCCGCGGGCGAGGTCAGCAGGCGCCAGTGGCCGTCGCTGGCAAGGGTATAAACCGGTTGTCCGACATGCGCGTCGCTGGGCGCGAAGAATTCCGCGAACGAGGGCGGCTGCGTGACCGAGACCGGCAGTCCGGTAAGGGTGAATGCACTCGGCTGCCAGCGCGTCGGGCGGAACAGCGGCCGGCCCTGGATCGTGATCTGGCGCGACTGCGTGCCTTCGAGCTTGACCAGATACGCGGTGTTGCCTTCGACCTGGAACAGATTGGTCAGGAACGCTTCGGGACGCGGGTCCGGGAACCATGCGAACCAGCCGGCGATGTTATCCAGGCCCTCGGCCGGATCGCGCACGAACTGTGCGCCTTCGACATCGGGTCGCCAGCGCCAGACACTGGCGACGGGCAGCCCGGAGAAAACGCTGCGGATGTCGCGCTCTTCCGGCTCGAGCTCGAGGAAGATCGCATTCCAGCCCGGCTGCAGTTCGATGACCTGCTGCGAACTGGCGGCCTGCGCCGCGCCGCAGGCGAGCCATAGCAGTGCGGCGGGAAGCGCCGTTCGGATCCACGCAATCGGGTTCATGGCTGGGCCTCCTGTCCACCCGGCATCGCGGGCGGTTGCGGCACGGGGTCGGTAGCGGGCGGGCCTGGCGGCTTGATCGCCGCCAGGCCGTCGTCGTGACGCTCGATCGGCGCGGCGGCGAGCGTGCGCTTGCGAAATTCGCTTTCGATCACCTGGTAGCGGTCCTGGGTCAGGCGCTGCTGGATGCCGGCGCGCAACTGTTCCAGGCTGCGCGACTGGCGTGGCTGAAGTTCCACCAAGCGCGCAACGTAGACGCCGTCGGCGCCGCGCAGCACCGGCGAGAAATCGCCCGGTTGCTGCAGGGCGTAGGCGGCGTCGAGCAGCGCGCGATCGTGGCGATAATCGCCGCTGCGGCCTTCGGTCAACCAGCCGAGCACGCCGCCGCGGTAGCGCGTGGCCTGGTCCTCGGAGAACTCGCGTGCGACCACGCCGAAGTGCGGGGTGGTGCGCTCCAGCGCGCGGGCCTTGGCCAACGCATCGGCGGCGCGGGTCTCGGCCCGCTTCCAGGCATCGTCGTCGGCGCCTTCGGTCACCGCAATCCGGATCATCGCGACGCGGCGTCGCGCCGGCACGGTGTAGTCATCGACGTTCTTCTCGAAGAAAGCAGCGACCTCGGCATCGTCGACGCGGACCTCGTTCTGGCGTTTGCGCAGCGTGTCCTGCAGGTAGCGCGTGGTCAGCAACTGTTCGATCGAGCGGCGCGTCTCCGGATCGCGATCAATGCCGTCGCGGCGCGCGGCGTCGACCAGCGCCAGGTGCAGCAGCATGTCGTCGAGCAAAGCCTGCTTCTGCGCCAGGTCCTGGAACTGACCCGGTTGACGTCCACCGCGACGCAGCATCTCCTGCTCGAACATCGCCTGAGTGATGTACTGGTCACCAAGGCGCGCGACCCACTGCGCCGGCGGCGCGGTGCCGGTCGCGGTTGGCGGTGCATCGCGGCGGGCAAGGGCCCAGCCCGCGGCAACGCCGGCGACCAGGATCAGCGCGTGCGCTGCGTACTTCATTGCGAGGCCTCCCGGAATTTGGCGCGCGACGGCGGTGGCGACTCGAAGCCGTTGCGGAAGATGCCGTACAACACCTGGCCGCGATCACTCGCGAGGTTGTTGGCCGGGTTGATGTCGATGCCCACGGCGGTGCGCGCTTCGACCCGCTGTTCGATGACGACGCCGCCGTTCGGGTCGAGCGACGGATCCACGCTTGCCATGATGCGGTAGGTCAGCGACTCGCCCTGGTCAAGGCTGACGTTGTCGAGGATCGAGCCGCTGCCCGACGCAGTGCAGCTGGTGCCGGACGAGGCGGTGCAGGTCCAGGTCGCGCCGAGTAGCCCGGTCGCAATCGGCGCCGCGACGTCGAACGCGTTGGCCGGAGCAGAGGCGACGTTGCGCACCACGATGTCGTAGCGCACCGGCTCGCCGGTCACCAGTGCGCCGAAGCGCTGGATCGTCACCACCACATCGGCGCCGCTGCGCAGCGCGGTGGTTTCCCGCTCTCTGTTGTCGGCGAGTGTCGGATCCGGCTCCGGTGCCGCCACCACGCCCTCGGCGGCGAACTCGGGCGTCGACTGCGGCAGCCCGGCGAGCGCCAGTTGCACCAGGTGATGCGCGCCGGCGGCGAGCGGTCCGAACTCGCAGTGCAGGCGCTGCCGCGCATAGCCGCAACCGGGCGGCAGCACGAATGTCACCGGATTGGAGAAGTCGACGTCGACGACCACCAGGCTCGCACTCGACGGCCCCTCATTGAAAACATCGATCAGGTAGGGCAGCGGCAACGTACTGTTCGGATCGTAGGGGTCGAGCGCGTCGGTCAGCTCGAGCGAGACACTGGCAGAGACGTCGACCTGGTCAATGTCGTGCGCGCTGTTGTCGGACGGGTCGGTATCGGTCGCCACGCCGCCGGCACTCGCGCTGACGAGGTTGTCGATCTGGCCGCGCGCGGCATCGGCAATCGGCGCGGTCACCCTGATCACGAGCGCGCTGCCGACCGGCATTGCCGCTGGCATCGCGATGTCGCCTGTGCCGGCTTGTGGACACGTCGCGCCTCCGCTGGGACTGCAGATCCACGTCGCGCCGCTGATGCCTGCCGGCAGCGGATCGGTAATCGTGACGACGGCGGCGTCGCTCGGCCCGGCGTTGGCGACCGAGATCGTATAGACGGTGGTCGCGCCGGCGATCACGCGCTCGACGCCGTCGCTTTTGGCCACGCTGAGGTCGACTTCGGCGACGACGTTGCTGCTCACACTGGCGACGTGGTCTGCCGGCGTCGGGTCACTCGCGCCCGTTTCCGGCACCAGGTCGACGCGGTTGGCCAGTGCGCCGGTGAAGGACGCATCGATCCTGCCGACCAGCGTGATCCGCAATTCGTCGCCGACGTGCAGCGTTGCACCCAGATCGAGCGTCGAGATGCCGTTGGCCGGGCAGCTTGAGGTGCCGGTCGCAACGCAGCTCCAGCGCACGTTGCTCAGTGGCGCGGGCAGCGTGTCGACGACCCGCATGCCGAGCGCGTCGCTCGGCCCGGCATTGCTGACCCGGATCTGCCAGGTGATGTCGGTACCGGCGACGGCACGAGCGGGCGCGCTCTTGCTGACCGCGAGATCCGAGACGGCCGCAATGCTGCTGTCGTCCCGGGCCTGACCGGCGAGCGCGGAGGGATCGCTGCCGGCTGCTGGCTCGATCCGCACGACATTGCTGAGCACGCCGCGCGCGCTCGGATGCACGCGTCCATTGAAGGTGAAGTCGGCACGGCCGCCGACATCCAGGTCGACCAGCGTATCGATGCCGCTGGTCGCAGCAGTCGCGGTCGGGCAGTACGACAGCGGCCGTTGCGAGAAGCGTTGCAGCCTGCCGGCGTCGGCGACCGCAACGAGCAGATCGTTGCCGTTGGCGGCGAACAGCGCGCTGGCCGCGCCGGTGGGCACCGGTTGCACCGCCGCGATGCGCTGGCGATAGGCGAGGACGCCGCTGCTCCAGTCACGCGCGAACACGCTGACCGCGCCGGCGGCGTCGATCACGTAGACGCGCGCGCCGATGCGATCGGCCACCAGTGCGCGCGGCTGCACCAGCCCGGGCGCGGCGCTGGTCGTGTCGAGCGCGAGCAGCAGGCCATCCGGCCGCCTCGTGAACCGCACGATCGCGCTGCCGCCGAGCACGTAAAGCTGCGCATCGCCGGGGGCGGCCAGCAATTCGCGCGCGCCCTCGAGGCCGGCAACGTTGGCGCGGCGGATCACGCCGAGGTAGTCGAGCACGCCGCTGTTGGCGTCGATGGCGAAGCTCGACACCGCGTGCGACGTCGCCGCCACCGCATACAGGTTGCGACCATCGGCGCTGACGTGCAGACGCCGCACCCCGACGATCACGTTGCTGTCCGGCACGATCGTGCCGAAGCCGTCGCGCACGCGCTCGACGAAGCTCAGCAAGCCGGTGGCCGGATCGCGTCGGAAGACGGCGATCGAGTCAGCGCCAGGCGAGGCGACGAACACCTGGGTGTCGGCGTCGCCGAGCACCACATCGCTCGGGCCGAGCAGACCGCTGACTCCATTGCTGCCCGACACCACCCGCTGCACAAACGAGTGCGCGCCGCTGACGGGGTCGAAGCCGAAGACCACGAGCGAGTTGGCCTCTGCGCCGGTGACCAGCACCGCGCGCCCGTCGGCGCTGAGCGCGACCGCAGACGCGCCATTCAGGCCCGCCACGGTAGCAGCGCCCAGCACGCTCCCGTCGACGATTTCCTGTACCGCACCGAGGCTGCCGTCGGGCAGCCGCGCGATCACCAGCAGCGAATCGCGCGTGCTGTTGACGGCGTAGAGGCGCGCGCCATCGGGCGACAGCGCGATGCGGCCGATGCCCTGCAACGCCGGATGCGTGGCGGCGGCGTGGATCTGTTCGGACAGCAGCGCAGGCGCGACCGCGCAGGTCCAGCTGCCGGCACCGGCGAGCAAGCCGGCGTTCGTCGTCGGGTACAGCGGCGCCTGGTCGATTACGTGCGCGGCGACCGCGGCCGAGACGCCTGTGTTGTCGAGGCCGATCTGGTAGCTGACCGTTTCGCCAGCGACCACCTGGGTGCGCGAATCGGTCTTGGTCGCGCTCAGCATCGGGGCCGGCCGCAACGAGCGTGTATCGGAAGCGACGTTGTCGGACGGATCCAGTTCGGCGCCAAGTTCACGTGGATCAGCCGAGACTTCGTACACCAGCGCGCCTGTCGCATTCGGGAATATGTCGCCGCCGAGCGCGTATTCGAGTCGGCCGCCGGGCGCGATGTCGACAATTTGTTCGCCGAGCTCACCGTCGCCGGCTAGCGCGCAACGCGATCCACGCTCGCGCGCCCAGGTCACCAGGCTGTCGCCGGCGCTGTAGAGCTGGCGCGCATTGGGAGACGACGCGAGCGCCTGCACTCCGCTGGCCGAGTACTGCGCGAGCGCCACCGGCGTCTCCCCGATCAGGCTGAAAAGCTGCAACAGGTCGCTGCCCCGCGTCGCGATGTAGAGCCGGGCCTGGTCCGGGTCGAACAGCAGGTCGGCCGGATCGGCCAGGTTGCTGATCGGAATGCCGACCGTCGTGAACGGCTGCGCCGCGGCCGGATCGAACTCGAACTCGGTGACGCGCCCGTTTGCCGCCGACGCCAGCAACACGCGGCCTCCGCGCACTTCGAGCGCGACCGGATCGACCAACGCGCCCTGATTGGATTCGAACTCCTGCAGCAACGCCGACTGTGTCAGCGCGCCGGTAGCCGGGTTGCGCGCGAAAGCGGCGAGCGACTGATTGGCGCGCGCGATCACCAGCAGGTGGGCGGCGTCCGCGCTCCACGCGATGTCGCGTACCCCGTTGAGTCCGTCGAGCGGCGACTGTCGCACCACGCTCGATGGCGTCAGCAGACCGCTGTCGGGCGCGACCGCGAACACGGCAATCGCATCGTCGACTTCGCCCGCCGCGTACAGCCGCGCGCCACCCGGCGCCAGCAGCAGCTTGCGCACGCCCCCGAGACCGTCGATGCCCAGTACGCCGTCCTGATAGCGCGTGACGTAGGTAAGTTTGCCGCTCTGCGTGTCGCGCGAGAACAGCGCGATCGCGTCGCCCTGGCTGCCGGCGACGTAGACGAAGCGCTCGTCGGCCGAAAGCAGCACGTCGCTGGCGCCGTCGATGCCGCCCACTCCGGCGATGCCGTTGCGATGAGCCTCGATCAGGCGCAGCGTGCCGTCGAGCGGATCGCGCGCATAGGCGAGCAACGCGCTGGTGCCGTCGAGCTCAGCAGTCGCATACAGGTGGGTGCCGAGCGCGCTCGGTGCCAGCGCGGTGAACGACGCGAGCACGCTGCCGTCCGCGCTGGGCAGGGCCTGCGCCGTGGTCAGCACGCCAGCCACCGGGAAGGCGTTGCAGCTCCATTCGACGTCGAGCAAGGCCGCCGGCAGGCGGTCGCGGATCGTGGCGCCGTTGGCGTAGGTCGGCCCGAGATTGGCGATCTCGAACGCATAGTCGATGCGGCTGCCCGGCACATTGCTGCTGACCACGCCGGTGAAGCGCGTGCGCAAATCCAGCGCCGGCGACAGCACGGTGTTGCCATCGGTGGCCTGGTTGTTGGTTGCGTCAGGATCCGAGCTGCCCTCGGCACTGACCGTAGCGGTGTTGACCAGGGTGCCGGAGACCGAATCTCCCAGCACGCCGATCGCCTCGAAGGTCACGCTGGCGTTGGCCGGCAGACTCACGATCGTGTCCAGGTTGCCCTGACCCGACGCGACACATTGGCCGTTGCCGACCTGCGCGACGCAGGTCCAGCTCGCCGATACGAACTGGGGCGGGAAGATGTCGGTGACACGCGCTTGCGTGACCGCAGCCGGGCCGGCGTTCGCGACCTCGATGCGATAGCGCACCGCCGCACCCGGCGCGACACCACCGAGGCCGTCGAAGAAGGTCTCGATATAGGTGAGTCCGCCCGCGGTGGGTGCCGGATCACGTTCGAAACCCGACAGCGCGTCATCCCCGGCCGCCACGCTGTAGGCGTGCGCGCCATCGGCAGTGACCAGCACGTCGCGCACGTCGTCGAGACCGAGCACCACCGCGCCACCACCTGCGTCGTCGCCGTCGGCGATGCGCGCGCCGAACGCGAGCCGCCCGGCGCTGTCGATGCGGAAGAACGAGAGCGCGTCGTCGCCGCCGGCGACATAGGCTTGCTGCCCGTCCGGCGCGATGCGCACGCGCGATGCGCCGACCAGTGCCGCGCCGCCGGCGTCGTCGGCGTCGACCACCTGGTCAAGCGCGAGGCTGCCATCGACCGCCGTGCGCAGGAAGTGCGCGAGCGTTCCGGGCGCAGCGCCGAGCACGTAGAGGTGTGCGCCGGTGGCATCGAAGGCGAGGCTGCGTCCGGCTTCGAGGCCGGAGCCGGCGCCGACATTGCCCTGGTAGCGACGCAGGAAGCTGAGCGTGCCGAAGCCCCCGCTGCCCGGGTTCGGATTGCGTCGCAGCACCGCGATCGCGTTGCCGCTGCCGCTCAACGCATAGACGTGCTGGCCGCCGGGCGCGACCGCCAGCGCAATCGGCTGCTGCAGGCCGTCGGCACCGCCGATGCCCTGCTGCACGATGCCGAGGAAACTGAGGCTGCCGAAGCCGGCGACACCCGGATCGGTCTGGCGCGAGAACGCCGCAATCGCGTTGGCGAATTCGGAGGCGACGTAGACATGGTGCCCATCCGGACTGAGCGCGACCGCGCGTGCACCACTGAGACCGGTGACGCCGAGCACGCCGTTGCGCTCGAGCTCGATCAAGACGAGGTCGCCGCTGGCTGGATCGCGGGTAAAGGCCGCGACGCTGCTGTCGATCGGACTGACCGCATACAGGTGCGCGCCATCGGCGCTCAGCGCCAGGTCGGCCACCGCGTTGAGGCCGAGCACGCCGCCGACGCCGCTGCGCGTCGCGCGCAGAAACTCCAACGTGCCAAAGTCGGGGTCAAGCACGTCCGACTCGCGCGCGAACTGGCCAATCGCACTGTCGCCGGCGCCGGCGACGTACACGTGATCGGCGGTGCCGACGACGGCGCGCGCGCCGGCGAGGCCATCGTACGCGGCGAGACCGTCATCCTTGCTGATGCGTAGGTCCGCGAGCAGCGACGGCTCGTCGACATCGGTCGACGAGTTGTTGGCCGGGTCGGTGTCGGCGCTGCTGTTAACGCTGGCGACGTTGGTGAGCGCGCCGCTGAGGGTGCTGCTGACCTGCACGTTGATGATGAAGGTCACGCTGCCGCCGGCGGCGATGCTCACCTCGATCGCATTGAGGTCGCCGCTGCCGCTGGGCGGGCAACTGGAATCGGCCTGGCGCGCGAACTGCACGACGCTGGCGTCGAGCGTGCCGGCGACGTAGACCTGATCGAGTTCGGCGTCGATCGCGATGCCGGTGGCGCCGAGCAAGCCTTGCACGTCGGCGCTCTCCGAGGAGCGCTGACCGAGGTACTGGAGGTCGCCGGTCGTCGGGTCGCGGCCGTACCACGCGATCGAACTACCCGACTGCGCGGTCACGTACAGGTGCGCGCCATCGCCGCTGAGCGCGACGCGACGCGGAGACACCAGGCCGAGGCTGCCATTGATGTCCTGGGTCACGCTCGAGTCCAGATGCAGCTCGCCGAAATCGCCGGCCGAGGCCTGGGTGCGACGCGCCAGCACGACCACGCGGTTGGCATCGGCGGCGGCGAGGTACAGGTGCTTGCCGTCGGCGGCGAACACGGCGGCCGCAGCGCCGTTGATCGAGATGCCGAAGTCGTCGGCATCGCGCACTTCACGCCAGGACAACCTTCCATCGATGCCATCGATGTCGAAGCGCGCGATGCTCGCGCCGCTGCTGGAAATCGCATACAGGTGCTGGTCGTCGGGACTGACAACCAGATACTCGACGCCATCGAGCCCGACCACAGCGGCACCGCCGTCGGTGACATCGTCGACACCGTTCTGCTCGCTGTCGACCCAGGTCAAGGTGCCATTGGCCGGATCGCGGCGGAAGGCCGCAATGCCGTCGTCGTTGCTGCCGGCCACGTAAAGGAACCGGCCGTCGCTCGTTGCGGCGAGGTGCGCGGCCTGGTCGAGGCCGACGCGGCTGCGTTGCACCTCGATCACGCGCAGCCGTGCGACGCCGACGCCGGCGTCCTCGATCGCGAACACCGTGACCGCATCCGACACGCGGCTGGCAACATAGAGGAAGCGGCCGTCGGGGCTGGCCCACAGCGCGCGCGCGCCAGCGAGCGAATTGATCGGGGTGCCCTGCACGGTGCCCCCGTGCGTCGCGGTATCGCGCACCCGCAGGCGCCCGTCGCCCGGGTCGCGCTCGAACAAGGTGACCGCATCGTCGAGCACGCTGGCGCTCGCGAGCAGACCGGGCAATGGCCCGTCGACTGCGCCGATTCGGTCGGAATCGGCCAGCACCACGAGGTCGGTGACACCCGCGAGACGATCGGTGCCGATGTCGCCATCGAAAGTCGCAGCGACGAAGTCGAGCGCTCCCGAACCACTGGCCTGGCAGGTCCAGGTCGCCGTGCCGGGGACGAAGCCCGGATTCGAGTCGAGCAGGTCCGTGACCGTCAACGTGTTGCCCCCGCCGTGCACCAGGTTGCTCGGGCCGGAATTGGTGACGCGGACTTCGTAACGCAGCATTTCGCCCGCGGTCGCCGAGACCCGGTCATTGCTCTTGAAAATGGCGACGTCGCCTTGCGGCGTCAACGTTGCGCTGTGGGTCGAGCAGTTGTTGCCGGGGTTCGGATCGACGAAGCGTTCCGGCGTAACGGCACAGGCCGTGTTTCCGAGCGCGCCGGTGGCATCGGCGCGGATGAAGGCTCGCACGCGATAGACCAGCGTGCCGCCGGAGCCGATGTTGACGCGGTCGTCGATGTCGCCGCTACCGGCGGCGCTGCAATACGACCCGGTGCCGACCGCGAACGACGCGATTGCGCGGTCGCCGAAACCCGCGACATAGACATGTCGAGAATCGTGGCTCGCCGCCAGTGCATACAGGTTCGAGAGGCCCTCTACCCCGTCGGCGCCGTCGGTGCGCACCTCCACCGGGCTCAGCGCGCCGTAGTTCTGGCTGCTGCGGTTGAGGTCGCGGTCCAGGATCAGCACCGAGCTGCCGAATTGCGAGCCGACGTAGACGCGGCGACCGTCGGCGCTGACCGCGACGTCGCGCGGACCGTTCAGCCCGGGCAGGTCGCGGTATTCGAACAGCGTGCTCACCGTACCAAACGCCGAGCTGGCCGGATCGACGACGCGGCGCAGCACGAACAGCGAGCTGTCGTCCTGGCCGACCACGTAGATATGTTCGTTGTCGGTTGCGCTGTTGACCGTCGACGGAATGGCGAGGGACATCAATCGCACGCCGGAAAGTGTGCGCGCCTGCAGGAACTGCAGCCGGCCGAAGCCGGTGTCGAGCGCCTGGAGGTCGCGCGTGAACACGACGACGGCGTTCGACAGCGAGCTGACGCCCATCACGTTGCGGCCATCACCGCTGACAACCAGGTCGCGCAGCCCGTTCATGCCGACTGCGCCACCGCTGCCGGCCTTCAACGCCGCGCGGAAGATCAGCGCGCCGTTGCCGTCACGCGCGAAGGTCGCCACCGCCGACTCGAACGATCCGGCGACGTAGAGGTTGGACGAGCTCTCGTCCATCGCCATACCCTGTGCGCCGAGCAGGCCGTCGACGCCGCCGACACCGTCGCGCACGGTCGCGACGAAGGTCAGTTGGCCGAACTGCGGCGAGGATGAGTTGTCGTTGCGGCGGAAGGCGGCGACCGTGTTGTTATCCTCGCTGCTGACGAAGACACTGAGCCGGTCCGGGCTGACCAGCACGCGGCTGGCGCGGGCCAGGCCGGTGATGCTGTTCTGACCGTCGACGTAGGTCCGGACGTGGGTCAGGTGGGTGCCATCGCTCTCGCCGCCGCTGCGTGCGTCACGCCGGAACACGGTCAGCGCACCTTCGGCCAGGCTGACCGCGTAGACGTGGTTGCCGTCGCCACTGACCGCGATGTCGGCCGGCGACTGCAGCCCGGTGACGGTTCCGCCATTGTCACCGTCGCGATCGACTTCGAGGAAGCCGAACAACGGGTCGGGCGCGCGCCGCGTGTAGACCGTCAGTTGCGGACGCCCACTTCCGGTCAGCGCCGAGGAGATCAGGACGTGACGGCCATCCGGAGTGACGGCGATGTCGCTGGCGCCACTGACATCGAGCGCGTTGGCGCCGGTGAAACTGGCTTCGTAGTTGAGCCCGCCGCTGAGCGTGTCGCGCCGCAGCTGTACCAGCGCGATCGTGCTGTCGACGCTGCCCGCGTTGGTCAGCAACAGGTGCTCGCCGTCCGCGGCCAGCGCGATGCGCACATTGCCGAAGAACGGACGCGCGCCGGGCACCCCGAGGGCGGCCGCGCTCGACGTACTCGAAGTCACCAGGGTGCTCTGGAAGTCAAGCCGCGCGAGGCGCTCACTGCCGGCGGCGAGTGCATACAGGTCGTGCTGAGCGGGCGCGATCGCGAGGTCGGTGATGCTGCTCAGCGTCGCGTCGTTGACCGAGACTTGATGAGTCAGGCGCCCGGGCGGGTTCGGACCGATGGCCGGTTCGATCCGAAAGCGCGCGATGCGGGCGCTGCCGCCGCTGCCGCTCGATGCAACGAACAGCGCCGCGTCGCCGACCGAGATCGCCATCGCCCCCGGCTGCTGCGGCACGTCGGCAATGAAATCGATGTCGCGCAACGGCAGTCCGGTGGCGGCCGAGCGCCGGAAGATCGCGACGGTCGCGGTGCCGCCGCCGCTACCGGAGACGTAGAGGTTGGTCGGACTGGCGACGATGCGCGCCGGCACGAAGCCGGTGCCGCCGACGCTGATGCTGCCGGCGAACGACAGCTTGCCGAAGGCCGGATCGAGCGGGTTG
The DNA here is from genome assembly GCA_046590875.1 of Chiayiivirga sp. Lineage (GTDB taxonomy): Bacteria > Pseudomonadota > Gammaproteobacteria > Xanthomonadales > Xanthomonadaceae > JALCLA01. The sequence goes on along the minus strand of JBKJTK010000469.1, from coordinate 11,060 downwards.
GTCACGCGATTGAACGCGGCGATCGAGGCCGGCTTGGCGGCGTCCAGCAGCGACAGCACGTACAGCATGGTGCCGTCGGTCGACAACGCGAGATCAATCGGCTTCTGCAGCCCGGACACCGCCGAACCCACATCCTGCGAGTCGTTGATCGCCTCGATCTCGGTCTCGAGCAGCGCGATGTTGCCGAAGCCCTGGCCCGGTACGTTGACGCGGTCGTAAGCCGATACCGCGGCGCCGCCCTGGCTGGCGATGTAGACGTGGCGTCCGTCGGCGCTGGTTGCAAGCGCCTGGCCGCCGGTGGTGCCGCCTGCGCGCGCGAACGGTGCGAGGTCGCCCGGCACCGGCGTGGTCGCGGCACATGTCCACGATGCATTCTCCAGGCCGGGTGGCAGTGCGTCGGTGATGCGCGCGCCGAACGCGGCGTCGGGTCCGCTGTTTCTGACCGTGATCGTGTACTCGATCTCGGTGCCGGGCACGGCGCTGGACTGGTTGGAGCTCTCGCGCTTGATCACGCTGAGGTCGCCGGCGCCGGCGAGGTTGGTGATTACGGTGGACGAGGCGCTGAGCGTGCCGGCGGCGATCGTCGCGGTATTGGTGATCTGGCCGTTGGCCGCGGCGACGGTCGGCACTGCGACCTGCAGCGCAATGCGGCCACCCGCATCGAGATCGACGGTGGTGGCGAGCGCGCCGCTGCCATTGGCCGCGTCACACTGCGTCGCACCGGGATTGTCGAGGACCGCGCAAGTCCAGGTTGCTCCCGAAGCGACGAGCTGGGTGTCGCTGAGCGGATCGCGGACGCTTGCGTTCTCGACCCGGCTCGGGCCGGCGTTCGCGACCACGATCTGGTAGGTCAGCACGAATGGCGGACCACTATCCGGGGCCAGCGTCAGCAGCGTTTTCTGGATGCTGAGCTGGGCTTCGCTGCCAATCGGGACCGAATCGCTTTCGGTGTTGTTGGCAAGGTTGCTGTCCGACAGCCCGGCCGGCAGCGTCGCGGTCGCGGAATTGACCAGCGTGCCGCTGGCCGATGGGTGCACGGTGCCAGTGACGAAGAAGCGTACGCTCGACAGCCGGTTCGGCAAATCGACCGCGGTGGTGAGCGTGTCGGACGTCACCGGCGGTGTGTTGGCGGTGGTGCCGCAGGCGTTGGCGGCGCCGTTGTGGGTACAGCAGGCATCACCTGACGCACGGCATTGCCACGAGATCGAGCCTGGCAGGAAGCCGGCGGTCTGCGCGCCGGCGAACAGCGGCAGGATGTCCTGCACGGCGACGTTGCTCGCCGATTCGAAGCCCTGGTTGCTGACGTCGATCTCGTAGGTCACGACGGTGCCGGCCGAGACGGCGGAGACGTTGCTGGTCTTGCTGACGACGATGTCGGTCGTGGGTTCGATCGTGACGCTGGCGGCATCGCTGTTGTTTCCTGCGCCCAGTTCGGTGATCGCGGGCGTGCTCGTGGCGATCGCGACCGAGGCGGTGTTGTCGATCTGGCCGCGCGTGCTGAGCGCGGTCGAGACGAAGGCGCGGATGATGCTGCTGCTGCCATTGCGCAGCCGCATCGGACGATCGACCAGATCGCCGCTGCCGGTGATGACGGCGACCGGGCAGTTCGCCGGTGTATAGGCGCCGACCGTGCCGCCGTCGCTGGGGCAGTAGGTCCAGCACGGCTGGGTCGGATCGGCGGTGCAGGCCTGGGTGTCGCCACGCAACGTCGCGACGAAGTCGTCGTCGATCTGGATGCCGGTCTCCGACGGACCATTGCCGACGTCGGACGGACCCGCGTTGCTGACCAGCAACTCGTAGGTGTAGCCGGCGCCCGGCGACGCGACCACGGGACCGGTCTTGACCACGCCCACATCGGCGCGGCGAACGATCGCGTAGGCATTGGTAAGCCTCAGATCGGCGGGATCATTCGGCGGATCCGTCCCGGGAGCACCGTCGACGTCCAGCACGGCGACCAGGTTCATCGGATTCGCGAGCGAGCCGCTGTCGTAGCCCAGGCTCATCACGATGTTGACGAACGCGCCGGCGTCGAGTGTGACGATGGTCGAGAGGTCGCCATTGCCACCATCGATGCTGCACTCGGCGGGATCGTCGCAGTCCCAGCGCACCGTCGCGACCGAGGCCAGCGGGAAATCGAGCGCGACCGGAGCGCTGACCGCATTGCTGCCGCTGCCGTTGGTGACGCGCAGCGTCAAGGCGTTGCCGGTGCTGCCGGGGATGTAGCTGAGGCTGGACGACGGCGTGAAGGCGAGCGCGAAATCTGCCTTGGGGTCGCGGGTGACGGTGGCGCTGTCGCTGTTGTTGGCGCTGTCGGGATCGCCAGTCGCTGCAGGACTCAGTGTCGCGCTGTTGACGATCGACGCTGCGCTCGCATTGGACGCGAATTCGACGTTGAGGATGTAGGTGTAGACCACACCCACCGGGATGTTGACCGTCTCGGACAAATTGCCGGAGCCACTGACAGCGGGGCAGGCACCGGACGGGGCGCGGCTGCAGACCCACGAGGTGATAGTCACGCCGGTCGGCGCGTTGTCGACCACGCCGACGCCGAACGCGTCCGACGGGCCGCTGCTGTTGCGCACGGTCAGGGTGTAGCGACCGGTGCCGCCGGGCGCGTAGGTCGACGCGGAACTGGTCTTGCTGATCGACGCGTCGCTGATGCGCGAGCGCGTGCTGGTTTCCGATTCGGTCAACGTCAGTAGCCCGACAGGGGTCGGATTGGCACTCGCAACGACCGTCAGCGGCGAGGTCGAGAATGCCGACGGGAACGTCACCGTGAACGAATAGGTGACCGTGCCGTTCTGCGGAATGACGTCGGTCGAATGCGCGAGGTTGTCGGTGCCGGTGAGTCCCGCGCCGCAACTGGCGCCCCCGGCAGGGCTGCAGCTCCACGCGACCGCCACCTGGTTCGACCCGGTGCCGACCGGGAAGTCGGTGGCGAGCGCCGGGGAGTCGGTCGTGGTGCCGGTGTTGCCGACGACCATCGTGTAGGTGGCACTGGTGCCGGGCGTATGGGTGGGCGGGCCCGCAAAAGTGAGCGTCAGCTCCACCGCCGCGTGCACGCCCGTGCTGCCCAGCAGCAGTGCGAAACCCGTGGCCAGCCGCCGTCCATGCCAGCCACGCGCGATCCGCCGCGCCATCTTCATCATCGATTGCATCGCTTCCCCCTGCTCCCCGCTGCCGCCACCGCTGCAGACGGCCCCGCGGATGCCAAGCGCCCGCTTCCGTTCCGCATCCAGTGGTGTGCCCCGTTCGCCTTACCCGGATATCACTGCGCCGTGCGCAGCCCTCGTCTTGTCTTCGCTTGCCCCCGCCACGCCGACTGGCTTGGGTGCCGGCCCCGCGTGCCGCCGCCCTGCCGCCCTGCCGCCGCCGCGATCATGCACCTTTCTTACGCGTAAACACCGGCCGGCCCGCATCCCCGTGCGGGCCGGCCGCATGCGCCTGCTGCGCGCGCGCGTCGGGTTGGCCGAGCATCGCGGTCACCGCATCGAGCTCGGCGGCCAGGCTCGGATGCTTGTCCCGAGCCGCCGTGGCGGGTCGGGAAGCCTCAGGTGAGCGGGTCCGCGGCGGTTTCATCGACGCATGCTGCGCCGCTGGGCTGACACCGGCTTTGCAATGCCGATCACGCGCTGGGCATTACCGATCAATCGACCAAACCAGGAATTTGTCACCCCCGTTAACAGGAGGCTCGGGGACCGCCGTGCGCCCGCCCCGTTCAGACCTGGGCGCTGGCGTCGGCCATGCCCCGGCTCGGCGCGACGCCGAAATGCTCCCGGTAGGCGCGCGAGAACACCGACAGACTTCCGTACCCGACCGCGTAGGCAGTCTCGGACACGTTGCCGTCGCCGCGCGCCAGCAGCTCGCGCGCCCGTTCCAGCCGCCGCCGTCGCAACACCGCCGCGGGCGCTTCGCCGTAGGCATGCTGGAAACGCCGCGCCAGCGTCGCGCGGGAGACATGAAACGCCGCGGCCATCGCGTCGATCGACAGCCCTTCGTCGTGCAGGTGCGCGGCGAGCCACGCGTCGGCGTGACGGGCGAACTCGATCGTCGCCGGGGCCGGCGCGGCGCTGTCGGCCGCCTCCTCGAGGTCGCTACCGGCCGGCGCCAGCGGCTGGGCACTGGCACCGGCAAGCCGCCGGCGCAGCCGCTCCACCGCATGCAGTGCCGCAGCGACGTGTGCACGCAGCACCTCGGCATCGAAGGGCTTGCGCAGGTACTGATCAGCGCCGCTCATCAGCGCGACGATTTCGTCGGCCTCGCTCGCGCGCGCGGTCAGGAAAATCAGCGGAATGCCGGCGGTGGCCTCGTCTGCACGCAGTGCGAGCGCCAGTTCGAGCCCGTCACAGTGCGGCATCATCACGTCGGAGACGATCAGGTCAGGCAATTCGGCGCGCGCCACGGCCAGCGCCACGGCACCGTCTTCGGCCACCAGCACATCGTAGTCGCGGCGCAGAATGCCCTCGATGTAGGCACGCAGATCGGAATGGTCCTCGGCCACCAGCACGCGGCGGCGCAGGCCGTCGGGGGCGGCGGCTCGTGCGCTCGCCGTCGCCGCCACGGGCGACAGCGGCAGCGACGCATCGTGGTGCGCGCGCGGTACGGGCAGCAACACCGGCGCGGCGTCCGCGCCGGCCTGCGGCAGCGTCAGCACGAAGCGGCTGCCGCCGCCGGGACGCTCCTCGACCCAGAGCCGTCCGCCGTGCAGCGCGGCGATCTCGCGGCAGAGACTCAGCCCGAGCCCGGCGCCTTCGCGCGAGCGCGTGGCGTCGGCGCCCACCTGGGAAAAGCGGTCGAAGATGCGCTCGCGCCAGTCGGAGGGAACGCCCGGACCGGTATCGTCGACCTCCACCCGGGCCTCGTCACCGACCGGCTCGAGCCGCAGCACGATCTCGCCACCGTGCGGCGTGAATTTCAGCGCATTCGACAGCAGGTTGCCGAATACGCGTGCGATCTGGTCAGCGTCGACCAGGCATTCGACCATGTCCGGTGCGCTGTCGACGCGCAGCCGCAAATTGTGCTGGAGGGCGACCGGTTCGAACGCCGCCGCCGCTTCGCGCATCAGCTCGTCAAGGTCGCGCCGTTCGGGCCGCAACGGGAAGCGACCGACGTCGATCCGTTCCAGGTCGAGCAGCTGCGTCACCAGACGCTCCAGCCGTCGCGCGTTGCGCAGCATCATCTCGGCCAGCGCCGGCGCGATCGGCGCCCCGCGCACCGCCTCCTGCAGCGGGCCGGCCAGCAGCGACAGCGGCGTGCGCAGCTCGTGGCTGACGCTGGCGAAGAACTGCGACTTGACCGCGGCCAGGTGTGCGATCTCTTCACGCTGGTGCTGCACCGTCTGCAGCGCCGACTCGGTTCGCACCTGCAGCTCGCGCAGCGCCGCGGTGCGCTGCTCGACGCGCTGTTCGAGTTCGCGCGCGCGACGCCGCACCCCGGCCGCGCGCTGCAGCAGCCAGACGCTGACCGACGCAACCAGCAACAGCAACGAGGCAAGCAGGAACGGACGCGTCTCCCACGCCCGCTCCGGCAGCAGGATTACCAATCGCGTCACTGGTCCCTGCACGCCGCTGGCGGCGTCGAGCGCGGCAATCTCCAGCTCGTAGCGTCCCGGTGCGAGCCGCACGAAGCGCAAGCGTCCTTCGGCTCCGAGGTCCTGCCAGCGCGGTTCGTCCGGTAGTAGGCGGTAGCGGGTGTAGAGCGGGTCGGTCAGCGCTGGCGCGAGCGCCGCGAAGTTGACCGCGAAACTGCGCTCGCCCGCCGGCAGCGCGACCTCACCCGCGGCCGCAAAGGCAGGCCCGTCGAGCAGCTCGAGCGAATCGATCTCGACCCGCGCCTGCACATCAGTGCTCTCGCTGCGGGTCGGATCAAAGATCACAACACCGCCCTGAGTCGGGAAGGCGATGCGTCCGTCGAGCATGCGCAGCCCGGCGCCCTGCACGCCGCCGTTGCCTTCCGGGTTCGGTAGGCCGTCCCGCTTGCCGTAGACGCGCGGATGCACGCGCGCCGCGTCGCCATCGAGCACCGCCTCGATCGCCGCCACGTCGATCCAGAACACACCGCGGTTGCTGTTGAACCAGAGTCGGCCGCGACCATCCTCGATGATGCGATGCAGGCTGTTGGAATAGAGTCCCTTGTCCTCGCCCAGGCAACGGATGCTCGATGCGCCGTCGAGTTCGATCAACCGGCACAGCCCGCGGTCTTCGGTCGCGATCCAAAGCCGCCCGCGTCCGTCGTAGTACAAATCGCGCACCGATTCGCCCGCCAGCCCGTCGCCATGCAGGAACTGCCGCCACTGCTGTGCCGGCGTGCGACGCCACAGGCCGGCGTGACGCATGCCAAACCAGAGCGTGCCATCGGGCTGCTCAGCGATCGCGCGCACCGCGCCCCGGCGCCGATCACGGCCGACGTTGTCGCGCGCGTCCCAGCGTCCATCGCTGTGCCGGTACCACAGGTGCGCGTCACCGCCGATCCACAATCCGCCGCTGCTGTCGCGGTGGATTGCATCGATCTGCTCGGCCTGCAGCGGCGGTGGGAAATCGGGCGGCGCGCGGCACGCATCGCCAGACATCAGACAGACGCCGAGCTGGCCGACCCAGAGCGCGCCGTCGCGATCGGAATACAAGGTGCGGCGCTGGTTCGCGAGGATGCCGTCGTGCGGGAAACCGGCATCAGCCCCGCGCAGCGCCGGTTCAAGATCAACCTCGCCATCGCGCCAGCGTTGCACGCCAGCCAGACTCGAGACCCACAACGCGCCGTCCGGCGTCTGTGCCAGACCGGCGACCGACGTGCGTGCGTGGCCACCTTCGTGGCTCAGCAGTTGCACCTGGCGAGGGCGCAACCGCACCAGTCCTTCGCATTCGCTCGCGACCCAGACGCTGCCGTCGGCATCGTATGCGTGGTCGCGCACCGGACACTCGGAGACATAGACGCGCTCGGCATTGCGCATCAGATAAAGCACGCCGTTGGTCCACAACGCCGCGTCGGGAGCGCGTCCGACGATGGCGCCATGCGCAAGCGGCGGGCCGGGCTCAAGCCGGGCCGCGACCCCATCGAGCGAATCGATCGAATCGAGCCACAACGTACCGGCGTCGACGCGCGCCAGCAACCCTCCATCGGGACGCACGCCGAGCGCCAGGACCGCATGCCCCCGTGTGGCGGCGATCGACTCGACCTGACCGTCGCGGAGCCGTGCCACGCCACCGCGTCCGCCGAACACAATCGTGCCATCGGGCATCTGCGCGATGTCGGAGACACCGCGTCCGGTCGCGCCGGCAAGCGCGAGATGACGTTCCTTCACTCGGCCAGAGTGGACCCGCAACAGCGCGCCGTCGGCATGGCCGACCCACAGGTCGCCGCCGCGCTCGACGAACAGGCTGCTGACGTCGCCCGCGTCGCGGCCGTCGGCGATCGCAGGGCGAAAGCGCGTGCCGTCCCAGTAGGCGGCGCCCGCGGCCGTGCCGACCCATAGCACGCCGTGGGAATCGAGCCGCAGCAAGTGCACGCGCTCATCGGGCAATCCATCCGCGAGCGTCGCCGGCAGGAAGGTGCGCCCGTCGAAGCGCGCCAGCCGCTGTTGTTCGCCGAGCACCCACAAGCTGCCGTCAGACGAACGTAACAGGTCCACGAGGCGGCGACTGTCGAGCGCTTCGGCGCTGTCGAACACCACGAAACGGCGCCCGTCGAAGCGTACCAGTCCATCGAACGTCGCCAGCCACAGATATCCACCGGGATCGCGGTGCACCGCGGTGACGCCGCTGACCGGCAGGCCGTCCTCCACCGTCCAGCGGTCGACGATATAGTCGGCGCGCACCTCGAACGCACACAGACAGGCGAACGCGGCCAACGTGTTCGCGAGCCATGACGCCGCTGGGCGCGTTTCGCGCGTCACTCCCTGGTCAATAGCCCCCATCGACACCGTCCCCATCGCACGCCCATGTACCCGGCGGCAACGTGATTCTGCCTCAAGCCCGGCGCACGCGCGTGACGAACGCCGAGTGCCGCGCACCGGAGCGTGCGCGTGCCTGTGGCCGGGGTCAGAGTACTGTTTCCCGACTTGGTGCTTGCTACTAGTATTCCGAACTCCTCTTTTCCCCCGATTCCGTCCGCTGATGCAGACCCTGAAATACCTCACCGGCTACCCGCAATCCGTGCAGACGCAGGTGCGCGCGCTGATCGACGGCGATCGCCTAGGTCCCATGCTTGCGACGAAATACGCCGAGGTCCACTCCGTTCGCAACGACCGCCAGCTATACGATTACGTGCAGGACATGAAGTCACGGCACCTGCGCAGCTCGGTGCCTCTTGGCAAGGTGCGTTACGACGGCAAGTTGCAGGTGGTTAGGCACGCGCTTGGCACCCACACGGCGATTTCCCGCGCGCACGGCGGCCAGTTGAAGGCCAGCCGCGAGGTGCGCATCGCCGGGGTGTTCCGCGACTCGCCTGCACCATTCCTGCTGATGATCGTCGTGCATGAGCTGGCGCACCTGAGGCAGTTGGAGCACGACAAGGCGTTTTACCAGCTATGCACCAACATGGCGCCGGACTATCACCAACTCGAATTCGATATGCGTCTGTGGCTCACCCATCGCGAGTTGGATGCGCACAAGGCCGCTGCGGGGCCGGAGCACTGAGCCTGCTGCACCACGTCATGACGACTCAAGCGCCACAACGTTGCGCAAAACATTTTTCTTTGTTGAACCGCCCTACTCATCCTCACCGCGGACGCTTGCGCCCGGTCTCTACAAGTGGAACAGCGGCGTGCTGATCGCTGCCGGCGGAGTCACCCTTGCAGGCGGCCCCGACGATGTGTGGATCTTTCAGATCACCCAGGACCTGACCGTTGCGTCGCAGGGCTTCCTGACGCTGGTGGGTGGCGCGAAGCCGGCCAACGTTTTCTGGCAGGTCGCCGGAAAGACCGCTCTCGGGACGATGAGCCGAATGAAAGGTGTCGTCCTGTGTCCCACTCAGATCGTCATGAATGCGGGCGCGAGACTATCGGGCAGGGCGCTGGCCCAGAGTTCCGTCACCCGGGACTCGAGCACCCTCATGATGGGTGCGGGCGACAAGATCCTGATCGACGGGTTCCAGCAATTGCTCTGAGCCTTGTCGCGCTCAGCGCTGCAAACGGACATCGCTGGTCGGCCCAACGTTGGGAGGGCAAGAACGTTTATGCTGACCGCTGTTTTAGTCATGGCCCGAGGAGAACCCCGATGTCCCTTTGCTTGACCAGTGCTAGATGCGGTATTGCCTTTGTTTCAATCTTTGTTTCCGTACTGGCGATAGCCCAGCCCCCCGACGATGGGCCCGTCGTTGCGAATGCGACAGATGCATCACTTGTTTGGGGGGCATGCCCTGCGTTCATGCCTGTGGGTTGCAGCATCGCCGTGCTGCACGGTGATCCTGCCCAGCCCAACGTCGACGTGTTGTTCAAAGTACCGGGAGGCTCCGAGTTGCCGAAGCATTCGCATTCGTCCGCCGAACGCATGGTGCTTATCTCCGGTGAGTTGCAAGTGACGTATCGGGACCAACCCTCCATTACGCTCCGACCGGGCAGCTACGCCTATGGGCCGGCTGGGCTAGTGCATGACGGAAAGTGCCTGAGCGCCGTGCCTTGCGTGTTGTTCATTGCCTTCGAGGCACCTCTGGATGCAATCCCTGCCACCGATTAGTTCGACTCCGCCCTCGCCCCTCTCGCCCCGGCTAGAGGGGCGAGATGGTCGTCGAAGGTGCAAACGGGGGCGAAATGGTGACCCTGTTCCGGTTGTTGGCCTGAATCACCCGCGACCTGCGTTTGTCCCGGTATGTCACTCAGGCAATCAGCGGTGAGTTCATGAAATGCACAAACGTGATCCTGCTCGTCGTGCTGAGCTTGACCAGCTTCTGCACCCCGGCGGCAGCGACGGACAAGCCGGTCGTAGCGATGATCGGAACGGGTACGCTCGCGGGCACGTTCGGCCCGGCAATCGGCCGCGCCGGGTATCCGCTGGTCTATGGGAGTCGCGATCCGACGCGGACATCGGTGCGCGAGTTGGTGGAAAAGACCGGGTCTGAAGCTTCGGCCGCCAGCCCGCGCGCGGCAGCCTCGAAAGCGCAGATCGTGATCTTGGCCGTCCCCCGGAACGTGCTGGATGAGGTCATCGACGCATTGGGCGATCTGGACGGCAAGATCGTGGTGGACGTGAGTGGCGGGAAGAAACGGGTTGCGGCAGACGGGTATTTGGAACTCATCCCCGGCGAATCCAACAGCGAGCGGATCCAGTCCCGGCACCCGGCTGCGCGCGTGGTGAGAATCAACCTGCCCTTGATGGCCTACTTCGTGAAACCTCTGCTAGTCGGCACGCCACCCACCATCCTGATCGCCGGAAACCAACCCGAGGCCCGAGAAGCAGTAGCCCGGCTGATCTTCGACATGGGCCTGGATCCCTGGGACGCGGGCCCACTGCGCTTTGCCCAAGTATTCGATGCCATGAACACGATGGGACTGGTGCCGTCGCAGCAGGGTCGCGTCGAGGGTTACGAGTGGAGGTTGATGCCAAGCGCTCCACTGGCGTGCTTTACGGACGTGTCAGCGCTATTCGGATTCGGTCAACCCAGGGAACTGGACAGCATCCGTCCGTTTCCCCGGCGCGAGCCTTCAATCCCTTGCGATGAATGGCGACGGCGCCTCGGATGGTGAACGGCGCAAAGGAACAGTAGCAACAAGCGCAATACCGGTGTCGGAGTGGAATGGCGCTTACTTGAGCTGCTTCTCACGCTCATGAGGTCCGCAGGCGAACGCATTCCGGGGTGCTTTCTTAGTTGCTGCAACGCGCCGACAAACTGCTCACGTTCGCCATGGCAACTGCCCAGCTTCGCGCCACCGCACGTTCGTTGCCCCCGAGCGTCACCATCAAGCCGAGAACAAATGCTGCCGCGCCGCATCGCTGACAGCGACCACGGCGGGATGGGTAAGCCGTCGCTGGACCGAGATGGCAAAGAATTGCTCAACCACTTCGTCGGTTTGTCCGAGCACTTCGACGCCGTAGTGCCGCTCCACCTCAGCGGCGATCGCCGTGGGTGCG
>JBKJTK010000379.1:0-5864 GCA_046590875.1 Chiayiivirga sp. | reverse complement strand
CCGTTGCTGGTGTCGGCCACGCTGCTGTTCTACACCGGCTGCGCGTTCGCGTACTTCCTGGTGCTGCCGGTGGTGTTCGGATTCCTCACGGGCGTTGCGCCGGTCGGCGTGGCGGTGATGACCGACATCAGCCGGTATCTGGATTTCGTGCTGGTGCTGTTCCTCGCCTTCGGCTTCAGCTTCGAAGTGCCGGTGGCCGTGGTGATCCTCGCGACACTGGGGTGGGTCAGCATCGAGCAGCTCAAGGCCTCGCGCTCGTACGTGATCGTCGGGGCTTTCATCGTGGCGGCGGTGATCACGCCGCCCGATGTGGTTTCGCAGCTGATGCTGGCGATCCCGATGTGCATCCTGTACGAGGTCGGCTTGATTGCCGCGCGCCTGTTGGCGCGGCGCGACGCGAGTCAGGCAGAGTCGCCTTAGCAGACCTCTGTTCACGCGGTCTCCGTCCCTGGTTCGCGACTTCTACGGTTCGCCTGCGCTGCAAAGTCCTTGCGACATCCATATGGATGGTGTCAGGATGGACCATGGCTGGAAAATCACTCTCACGTCTGAACTCCCAGCTTCCCGAAAGCGAGAAGCTCACCCTCAATCTGGGTTTCGTCGACCTGGGGCACATCGACCTGCTGGTCAAGGAAGGCTTCTACTCCAATCGCAGCGATTTCATTCGCACTGCGATCCGTCAGCACCTGCTGCAACACGGCGACGTGTTGCGACAGACCGTGGCGCGCAAGACCCTGGTGTTGGGTCTGCAGCACTTCAGCCGCGCCGATCTTGAAACTACGCAAGCCGCCGGGCAGGTGCTGCAGATCAAGGTGCTCGGTCTGGCGAGCATCGCCGCAGACGTGACTCCTGCGCTGGCGCGCGCAACGATCGAATCCCTGCTCGTGCTCGGCGCGCTCAGCGCTTCGGCCGAGGTCAAGGCCGCTTTGCTCGACCGCATGCGCTGACCCGCGCAAAAGAGAACGTCCCGCATGAAAACTCCGATTCCTCCTCCGCTGACCGTGCTGATCGGCAACGCCACGGCGCTGGTCCGCCGCGGTCGATTGCTCGACGCCACGGCAGCGATTCAACGCGCGTTGCGCGGTGCGGGCCGCGATGACGTCAGTGTTGCAATACCCGCAGTCACGCGTGCCGACAGCATGCTCGCCCTCGATCGACCGAGCAGCGTGATTCCGGTGTCTCTGCCCCGTGCGGAAGGCGTGCCAGACAGGCCCTCACGCGGGCAAATCGTCAGCACACGATTCTCGCGCGAGGAGTACACCGCCGCTTTTGGTACCCGCGCCTACAAACTGTTCGTGCCGGGTGGTATTGCCGGCACAGCGCGACCCTTGATCGTGATGTTGCACGGCTGCACCCAGGACCCTGACGACTTCGCCGTTGGCACCCGCATGAACCTTCTGGCGCAGGAGCGCGGTGTGGTCGTGCTCTATCCGGCACAAGCAGCGCGCTCCAATGTGTCCAAATGCTGGAATTGGTTCCAACCCGGCGACCAGCGCCGTGGGTGCGGCGAACCGGAACTGCTGGCGGAAATGACACGCCACATCATCGCCACGCAGGCGATCGATCCGGCGCGGGTCTATGTGGCAGGACTCTCTGCGGGCGGCGCGATGGCGGCGATCCTGGGGCGCGAATATCCCGACCTGTTCGCGGCGGTGGGAGTGCATTCGGGACTCGCGCCCGGTGCAGCACACGATGTCGCGTCCGCCTTCGCCGTGATGAAGAGCGGCGTGGTCGTGAAGCGCGGCGCCGCCATGAAGCGCGGCACTTCCGAATCGCCGTTGCGCGCCGCCGCGTCGACGGAGTTTTCGGCGGTCGCGCCCATGATCGTTTTCCATGGCGACCACGATGCGACCGTGCATCCGAACAACGCAGTGCGAGTGCTCGGCGTCCACGCCGAGGATCTCGAGCGCCACGACGAAAGCGGCGTTGCCGGTCGCGCCTACACTCGTAGCATCTACACCGCGCCCGACGGTCTCGTCCGGGCTGAGCATTGGCGCCTGCATGGGGGCGGCCACGCCTGGTCGGGCGGCAGTGCCGAGGGGTCGTATACCGATGTGCTGGGGCCGGATGCGAGCCGCGAGATGCTACGCTTTTTTCTGGATCGCACCACGGGCGCGAACAACTGACCTTGGAATGATCGGATCGCGTGGATACCAGCCTAGGGTCGACCCTTCGACAGGCAGGGCTCACCACCACCGAAAACCATCAGGGATTCGTTCGCCCCCCGATCAAGCCGGGGGCGGGAATTGAGCGCCCCCCGTCCTGAGCGGGTCGAAGGGCCGAAGGGTACTCAGGCTTCGACGCTCGGTGGCGGTGGCGGTGGCGGGAGCGGGGCTTCCGCCGATGGCAGTTCCTGCGTGATCTCGTGACGATAGACCTCGCGCCAAGCCACGTAGGTCGCCACCGAGACGACCGGAATCAGCGCCGTCGTCAGGACCAGATGACCCACGATCGGGATCAGGCCGAGCACGATGCCGGCCACGATCACCACGCCGATCAACACCGCCATGTACACCACTACGGCGCCGACGTTTGCGAGGCAGGCCTGCAGACTGTCCTTCATTGCTGCCACGGGATCGGCGGCCTCCAGCATCACGCGCGGGGTGGCGAAGAAGGTCAGTGCGTAGGACGCCAGCCCTACCACCAGTGCGACCAGCACGAACAGCAAGCCACCCGCCCCCAGACCCACGCCGAGCGCGGCGCCGGAATCGCTGGCGCCTGCCACGCCGGCGCTCAACAAGGCGCCGCCGAGGAACATCACGGCTAGCACGCCGATGAGCAGTCCAGCGGCCAGGCCGGGCAGGCACAACATCAGCATCTTTCCGAGCTTGCCTTCCTCGCGGAACGCCTGGAACAGATGCTGGAAATCCGCCGGGCGACCGGCGTCTTGCTCGCGCGCAGCGAAAATGATGCCGCCGTACAACGCGGGACCGAGGATCAGCAGCGCAAGTCCTCCCAACAGCGGGACCATGGCGATGATCGCGATCAGCAGGCCCATCAGCGCGAAGGGCACGGGATTCTTGAGGATCAGGTTCACCGCAGCCGTGAGCCACTGCAGACCGTTGCCGGCCGGGACTGTCTGGAATGACATGAGCTTGCTCCTGTTATCGAGCCGCCAGCATAGCGGCAGTGCTGCAACGAAACACCGCGCCATCGAACGCGTCGACGATGAAGACGCGCCGGCCGCTCCAAACGTGACAATCCTGGCAACGCGCCTTACTCAGCCGACGGCAACACCGTCAGCACTTCTTCCACCGTAGTCAGGCCGAGGGCGACTTTCTCGGCGCCGGCGAGTCGCAGCGGCCGCATTCCCTCACCGACGGCGGCACGGGTGAACGCGGCCAGATCCATGTCCGGCCGGATCAGGCCGCGTAACAAAGATGAGATCGGCAACAGTTCGTACAGACCGACGCGTCCGAGGAAGCCGGTGCGGCGGCATTCCAGGCAGCCCACCGGGCCCTGGCCTCCGCTCGGCGGAGGCGGTGCGTGGTGCTTGTCGACCAGCGCATACCAGGCGCTCGGCTCGATCGCCTTGGGTTGCTTGCAATGCGCGCAGAGCGTGCGCACCAGGCGCTGCGCCAGCACGCCGCTGAGGGTGCTCGCGATCAGGTAATGCGGTACGCCCAGGTCGAGCATTCGGGTGATCGCGGACGGCGCATCGTTGGTGTGCAACGTCGATAGCACCAGATGTCCGGTCAGCGCGGCCTGCACCGCCATCTGCGCGGTGTCGAGATCGCGGATTTCGCCAATCATGATGATGTCGGGATCCTGCCGCAGCAAGGTTCTGACGCCGCTGGCAAAGGTCAGATCGATCTGGTGGTGCACCTGCATCTGGTTGAATTCGGGCGCGATCATCTCGATCGGGTCCTCGACCGTGCAGACGTTCACGTCCGGCGTGGCGAGGCGTTTCAGGGTGGAATACAACGTCGTGGTTTTGCCCGAGCCGGTTGGGCCGGTGACCAGCACGATGCCGTGCGGGCGCTGCACGATGGCCTCCCAGCCTTGCGCCTCGTCGTGACTGAAACCCAGTTGTTCGATGGATTTGAGCGCGGTGTCGGGGTCGAAGATGCGCATCACGCACTTCTCGCCGAACGCGGTCGGCATCGTGGAGAGGCGCATCTCCACTTCGCGACCGCCGGGTGAGCGGGTCTTGATACGACCGTCCTGCGGGCGGCGGCGTTCGGCAAGGTCCATGCGTCCGAGCACCTTGATCCGGCTCACCACGCCGGTCATTACCGGTGTCGGCAGTTCGAACACCTTGTGCAGCACGCCATCGATGCGGAAACGCATCTTGCTGATCTCGCGGCGCGGTTCCAGATGAATATCCGAAGCGCGTTGCTCGTAGGCGTACTGCAGCAACCAATCGACGATATGCACGATGTGCTTGTCGTCGCTGCCGACTTCGCCCGCACGACCTAGTTCGACCAGTTGCTCGAAGCTCGGCAGTCCGCCCGGAACCTCGTCGCGGTTGTCCTTGGCGCCGCGCACCGAGCGCGTCACGCCAAAGAACTCCATGCTGTAGCGATGCAGATCCATCGGGCTGGTGACCACCAGCGCGATCTCGCGTCGCAACAACTTGGTGAGGTCCGGCAGCCAGCGGGTGTCGGTCGGTTCGCTGGTAGCAATTACGATGCGCGCCGGTTCGACCGTCACCGGCAGGATGCGATGGCGCTGCGCGTACTGGTGCGAAATCAGCGCAGTGACCGCTGGCACGTCGATGCGTGTCGGATCGATGCGCAGATAGGGATTCGCAGTTTCCGCGGCCAGCCACTCGGTGAGGCGTTCGAGCGTGAGCTCGGCGCCGGGGCGCCACGGATTGGGCAGCTTGAGATTGGCGATCAGCACCAGCGGGTGCACGTCCGTGGCAGTGCGCGCGTCGCGCATCGCGGCCTTGGCTCGCGCGGCGTCCACCGCCAGCATCAATCCATCCTCGATCAGCGGCAGCACCACACGATCCAGTTCCAGCCGCCGCCCGATCGGCAGACGCGAGGCGTGGCGCGGGACGGCGACCGGGGTCAGCGTGGGGCGGCGAGGTTGATCCACGTTGGGGCCTGGCGACGTATCCCGAGTGGGTCGCGCGGCCTGCGGGCCGCAGCGTGACCGCTATACTACCCCGCTTCGCTGAAACGAACGTTTGCCCCCATGGCCGCGCCCACCTTCCAGCAACTGATCCAGACCCTCAACGCCTTCTGGGCCGACCAGGGGTGCGTGCTGATTCAACCTCTCGATCTGGAAGTCGGGGCGGGCACTTTCCATCCTGCGACCTTTCTGCGCGCGCTTGGGCCCGAACCCTGGAATGCGGCTTACGTGCAGCCGTCGCGCCGTCCTACCGACGGCCGCTACGGCGAGAATCCGAACCGCTTGCAGCGTTACTACCAATACCAAGTAGTGATGAAGCCGAATCCCGACGACATCGTCGAGCGCTATTTCGGCTCCTTGAAGGCGCTCGGCATCGATCCGCTGGTGCACGACTTGCGCCTGGTGGAGGACAACTGGGAATCACCGACGCTGGGCGCGTGGGGTCTGGGCTGGGAAGTGTGGTTGAACGGAATGGAAGTCACCCAGTTCACCTATTTCCAGCAGGCCGGCGGCATGGAATGCAAACCGGTGTTGGGCGAGATCACCTACGGGCTGGAGCGCCTGTGCATGTACTTGCAAGACGTCGACAACGTGTTCGATCTGATCTGGACGGTGGGTCCGCAGGGACCGGTGTACTACCGCGATGTCTATCATCAGAACGAGGTCGAGCAGAGCGCTTACAACTTTGAGCACGCCGACGTGGCGGAATACTTCCACCGCTTCGATGCCTGCGAGAAGGAGGCCTTGAAACTGGTCGAAGCCGGACTGCCGCTGCCCGCCTACGA
>JBKJTK010000325.1:0-9275 GCA_046590875.1 Chiayiivirga sp. | reverse complement strand
TACCTTAAGCCTCGTCATCCCCGCGACTGTGAGCGCAGCGAGCGAACGGCGTAGCCGGCCCGAAGGGCGAGCGCGCAGCGCGAGTAAGGCGGGGATCCAGTGACTTGAGCTCTACTTGGAGTCCCTCACGTCACTGGGTTCCCGCTTTCGCGGGAAAGACGATCTGGGAGGATTGGCCTCAAGGTAGTGCCATTGGCGGCTCAGTGCACTTTCGATTTCGTGTCCGGAGGTGCTCTGGCGGCAAACGGCGCCTGATCCCGGCAGAGTCCGTCACTTCAGCCAGAACGAAAATCAAACTTCGAAATGCCGACGAGCAGCTTCCCGCTTGCGTGAAGCAGGCAGCGGCGCGAACAGGATTTCCGCCGGGAGTCTGTTCGCAGAAGTTGACGGCGTAGCTCGCTGGAGTCGTCAGCCATCCGGCGCAAAGCTGACCCGGCCACCAGCGATGGTCGCCCACAAGCGCAGCGTGTCACGATCCAGCAACAGGACATCGGCGTCGAAGCCGACCGCGAGTTTGCCCTTGCGGGTCAGTCCCCAGATGCGTGCGGGTGCGTCCGTCACCGTTACCAGCGCGTGCGCCAGTGCGACGCGATGCTCGTGCACCGCACTTCGCACGCTGTGGAGCAAGCTGCTGATCGCAGCTACGCCCAGTCCCAACAGCACGCCGTCACTATCGAAGTTGGGCAGGCTGGCCTGGGCATCGGAACTCAGGCTGATGCGTTGCGGGTCGAACCCTGCCGCAAGCAATCGCGACAGGGCTTCCGCGGCGGCGACCTCGCCGCTCGCCAGCAGTTCGGGGGTCGTGCTGGTCGTGATGTCCACCGTGCCGCCGGCGCGAAGCCAGCGCTCGCCGTGCGCCAGCAAACGCGCGTGGCGATTGATGTGGGTCGGATGCCACTGCGTGATCGGCACCGGATGCCGATGCACGACGGCTTCGATAGTCCCGAGTCCGTCGTCGCTATCGCCCACATGCACCAGCACCGTTCCCTTCTTGCCCGCCAGCATCGCGCCGACTCGCGCGTCGGACGCAATGCGGGCCAGTTCGTCCGGGGAGGGTTGCGAGCCGCGATGATCCGCAATCGCAATCTCCCCTACACCGATGATGTCGGGAATCAGCACCAGATCGCCACGCACGCTACCGGTCAAGGTGCGCACCGGCACGCGATACGAACCGGTCAACGCCAGACCGGTGAGACCGTGTGCGGAGAGTGCGCGCGTGCATGCGAGCAGATCGGCATGGCTGCGCGTCACGTCGTCGGTCCCCAGCGCGCCGATCACCGTGGTGACGCCGGCCGCCAGCGCCGCCAGCGGATCGAGTGCGGCAGTGCGAGTTGCGAAACCGCCTTCGCCGCCGCCACCGCTCACGTGCACCAGTGAATCGACCAGACCCGGACACGCCATCAGTCCGTCGCCTTCGATGACCCGCACGCTGCGGCCAAGGCCACCGAGATCCAGCGCGGCACCCATCGCAAGGATGCGTCCCGCCCCCAGCAGCAGATCCTGCCGCCCAAGGGGAGTGGGGGCGAAACACTCCACCCCACGGATATGAATCATGTCGAGCATCAGTGGTAGCCGGTGAGCACGGCGAACGCGATGAACAACGCGGACAGCGTGACGAGGACAAGTTCGAAACGCCAAACGATGACCAACCACTGCGTCCATGTCAGCCCCGCAATACCGATCGCACCCATCAGCGCAGCCGAGCTCGGAATGATCAGATTGGTTACGCCGTCACCGAGCTGGAAGGCAAGCACGCTGGTCTGCCGGGTAACGCCTACCAGATCGCCGAGACCCGCCATCAACGGCATCGTGATGGCCGCCTGTGCGGAGCCCGACGAGATGAAAAGATTGAACACCGCCTGCACCAGCAGCATGCCTTCGGCGGCAATCAGTTCGGGCGTGCCTTGCAGCGCGCTGCCGAGCGTGAACAACATCGTGTTGAGCACGGAAGGTTGGTGCGGATCGGAGCCTCCGAGCAAACCGAGGATGCCTTTCGCCAGCGCGATCACCAGCGCGCACGGCACCAGTTGGCGCACGCCCGCCACGAAGGCGTCGGCGGCACCGTTGGCAGTTACGCGCCGCGACAGCACGCCAACGAGACCTGCAAAGATTCCCAGCGCAAAGAACTGCGTGGCGATTTCGGCGATGTAGTAGCCGCCGACACTCACGCCCCAGACAATCCACGCAACCGTCGCCAGCACCGCGCCCAGCACCAGGGCGTCCGGCAGACCCAGTGGCCCGTTCGACGCAGGATCCTGTGCTTCGATGGCAACGGCGGTGCGTTGCCCGCGGGCATACCACAGCGTGAAACCGATGCCGACCGCGGTGAACGTGGCCCACATTACGATCCGCAGCGGCGCGCCCGACAGCAATGGCACACCGGCCACTCCTTGCGCGACGGCGACACTGAAGGGATTCATCCACGACGTGCCGAATCCGATCTGGCTTGCCATATAGGTCGCCATCACGCCGACTTCCGGTGGATAACCGAGACGTCGTATCAGCGGCAACAGCAACGCGAGGAAGGCGATGGTCTCCTCGCCCATGCCGAACACCGCACCGCCGAGCGAGAACGCGACAAACAGCATCGACAGCAGCAGCGCCGGGCGATCGCCGGTCGCTGCAACCAGGCGCAACAGTCCGCGATCCACGGCGCCGCTGGCTTGTACCAGGCCGAACGCGCCGCCCACGATCAGCACGAAGGCGATCACGCCGACGGCCGCGCTGTCGCGGCCGCCGGAAGTGAGCCCGTCGAACATCAGGTTGAGGACGCCAATGCCGTCGCCGCTGGCGAACCAGCGCAGCGGCACGCTGGCCAGCCCCGGGCGAAAGCTCTGCAGCGACACGTCCGTGCCGGCTTCGAAGTGACCGGCCGGCACGAACGGCACCACCAACGCGGCCAGCAGCGCCGCGCCCAGCAGGATCAGCAAGGTGTCTGGACTGCGAGACGCGGCGCGGGCGGTTTGCATCTCAATAACGATAGACGTAGTTGAGGATCACGAAGCGTCCCAGCGTGTTGTGGTTGTAGAGGTCCACATTGGTGGCCGAGCCCAGCGACAGCGGCGGATCGCGGTCGGCGAGGTTGCTGATGCTGAGCCCGACCGACTGCTGCTCGTCAAGTTCCCAGTCGAGGCTGAGATTGAGCGTCGTCCAGGAGGCAACACGACGGTTGGCCGGCACGCCCTGGCGCTGATCGTCGTCGTGGAAGCTGTCGACGTAGTTGGCCCAGAATCTGCCGCTCCACGCTGCCTGCCGCCATGAAACGCCCGCGTTCAGCAGCCACTCGGGATAGCGATACTCGTCCACGAACTCCACCAGACGCTGACCGTCGCTGCAGCTGCCTGCCCCGCGCCGCGTGCTGCTGCTGCCGGGCGAGCACGATTCGCTGCGCTCGAACGAGTGAGTCCAGGTGGCATCCACGTAGGCCTTGAAGCGGCCGATCGCGGTATCGTCGAAACGATGTTCCAGGCTGATGTCGACGCCATCGGTGCGTTGACGGCCGACGTTGATCAGATTCAGTTGCACATCGTCGATCGGATCGCCGATGCCACCACCGCGCGTCGCGATACCGATTGCGCCGGGCGGCAGCACGCGCTGGTTGGCGTTGCCCGGGCGCGGGCGCGAATTGTAGAGCAGGCTCGGATCGTTCAATGCCTGACGGAACAGTTCGAGCGCATCAATGTCGACCAGGTTCTCCTGATCAAACTGCCAGTAGTCCAGCGTCAGCGTTGTGCGGTCGCCGAGCGCGAACACGGTGCCCAGATACCAGGCCTCGGAAGTCTCCGGCTCCAGATTCGGGTTGCCGTAGATCTCCGAGAGGTAGGCGTCGTCGTCGGGGAAACCATCGCAGAAGGTAGTGAAAAACTCGCTGCCCGCCGCACAGGGCAACGCGCCGGAACCGAGCGTAGTGCCCGCGCCAACCTGCGCCAGCGATGGCGCGCGGAACGACGAGTTCCAGCCGCCGCGCAGCAACACGTTGTCGCTCGGACGCCAGCGCAAGGCCAGCGACGGATTGAAGTCGCTGCCGAAGTCGTCGTAGTGGTCGTAGCGACCGGCCAGGCGCAGATCCAGCGTGGACAGCAGCGGCAGGTTGGTTTCCGCGTACAGCGCGTACTGCGAGCGGGCGGCTTGCACGGCAGTGGAACCAAAGCCATAGACCGGCACTTCGCCGGTGCTGCGGTCGATGGTGGCCAACGGGGAAGGCGAGTCCTCGATTTCTTCGCGCCGCGCTTCCGCGCCGACCGCCCAGGCAATGCTGCGGTCGCCGATCTCGCCCCAGTCGCCGGCAAACTTGGCGTCGGCGGCGTATAGCGTGGAGGTACCGTCGCGAGGCACCACCTCGCGCACCAGGTCGAGCACCTGTTGCGAATTGTTGCGTTGACCATTGAACGGGTCGTAGTAGAGACCGCCGGCACCCGGCGCGCAGTCGGTGTCTCCGTCGGCGCACAGCTCGCCCAGCAAACCGGCGCGGATGCGCGAAACGTTGTAGATCCCGGCCACCGCTTCCTGCTCCGACTCGCTGCGCGAGGCGGTCAGTGCAGTCTCCCAGCTCCAGTCTCCGACATCGCCGCGCAACCCGTTGAGCCAGCGCCAGCTCTTGCTCGTCACCTCGATGGTGCGTGCATCAGGAAAACGGCCCAGGCCCAGGATCAGTCCGTCAATCTCGTAGCCGCCCGCCACCAGACGCTGGCGCAGTTCGGCCGGCATGCCCGGATGATTGAAGGCGATCAGTTCTTCGCTCCACGGCGCGGGCGCGGCATCGGCGCGCGCGGTGCCGCGCTGCAGTGCCAACTCGGTAAAGTAGCGGGTGTTGCCGCCAAGCTCCACGTCGAGCGTGGCGTAGGCACCAAGCTGCCGGGTTTCCGGATCGGTGGCGGTGAACGCGTTGCGGTTCAGCGCGCAGAACTCACCGAAGCGTCCGGCTCCAAATTGATCGTCCGGACATCCCGCTTCCACCAGGTCGTCCTGCGACAGGTCGATGTCGTTGAAGCTCGGGAAGATACCCTGCTGCGAGGGTCGGGGTTCGCGCGCGGAAATGTCCCGGTCGCGGTCATACAGCGCATTGCGCTGATAGGCGTCGAGGATCACCAGACCGCGCACCGTATCACCCTGAAAACCATAGGTGAGGTTACCGTTGTAGCGGCCTTCGTCACTGCTGCGGGTCGAATCGCCGTAGCTGCCCGCCAGTCGTACCCCGTCGAAGTCCTGCCGCAGGATCAGATTGACCACGCCGGCGACCGCATCCGCACCATAGATTGCCGAGGCGCCGGTGGTGAGTATTTCGACCCGATCCACGGCTGCCAGCGGAATCGCATTGATGTCGACGAAATTTTCCGAGCCATTGGCAAATGAAGACACCGCGATGCGGCGACCATTGATCAGGGTCAGGGTCGAGGCGGTGCCCAGTCCGCGCAGCGATACACCGGCGCTGCCGGCCGGCGAATCGGCCTGCAGCGCGCCGGAGTTGGAGGTGGTGAAGTTGCCGGTACCGCCGCCGGCCTCACTGACATCCTCGAGCAGATCCGCGATCGTGCTTGCGCCCAGTTCGCGGATGTCGTCGCGGGTGAGGATCGTCACCGGCTGCGCTTCCTCCAGGTCGATGCCCTTGAGGTTGGAGCCGGTAACGACCACGGCGTCGAGTTCCGCCGGTGTTTCGCCGCTGTCGTTGTCGATCGGCGTCGTGGTTTGCTGCGCCCAGATCGGCGCGGAGGCCAGCAGCAACGAAATGGCTGCGGCGAGTGGATGAATGCGGATCATGAAATTTCCCCAGGCAGGCGGCCGACCCCACGCGCGCGTGGGCATCAAAGGGACCGGCCGTTTGTGATGACGATGCGTTCGCCCGCAGGTGCGGGACGCCGACCCGTTGCGGGTCGGTCAGATCAGCATCGCAGGACTACTCGTCCCACCACTCGCTGAGGTAATAGGTCCGACACGCATGCCGGACGAAGTAGAGCGGTTTGGTCATGGAGCCTCGTGATTCCCGGCGATTTGATACTCCAGGACGAGGGCGGCGTCAAGCGAAGGGGGAATCGACTGCCCGTGGCGGCGGCCGTCCGGGCAGCCGCTTGAGGAATCCACGCACAACACGCAGGATCGCACCCCATGCAACGGCTCACCTGTTCCGCGCTTCTCGTCCTTCTCGCCGCATCGCCGGCGCTGCGCGGCCACGATCGCGAGTTGTTCCTCGCCGGCGGTGCGCTGCGCACCTGTTCCAGTCTGGCGGCGCGCGACTGCCTGGATGCCGACAGCGTGACGGGCGAAGCGTATCGCCAGCCAGCGCAGGTTGTGTTCGACCGCGAGGGTATCGCGGCCGCCCTCGACCCGCGCTTGTGGGTGCAGCAGCCTGAGATCGCGGCGCGTCTGGCGAAGGTGCTGGCCGACGCGCGACGACAGCATGGCGATGCGACGCTCGAGATGAGCGACGCAAGCCAGGCCATCGCCACGCGCTGCGTGCTCGCGGCGCGTGTGCGCCGCTGCGACTCCGAAGACCGCGCGGCCCCCTGGTCGCAGCTCGACGACGACATGCGGTCGGCGGTCCTTGCGGCGCTTGAGCAGCCTCAACTCGACGCCAGCGGTGGTCGGCGACGCGAGGTCGCCAGTCTCGATGGTGGCCGCTCGCCGCACGGCGCGGCGATTCTGCGCGCGTTCGTTGCGGCTGCGCGCGAGCGCGCGGAGGGACGAGCGCCTCGCATCGCGGTGGTGACCGCTTCGGCCTTCGATCCGTTCGACCCGGTCGACTTCTATCTCGATGCGTTGCGCGATGCCGGCGCACAGCCGCGATGGTGGCCGGTGGACGCCGCGCTCGCGGCGGCCGTGTTCGAGCGGCGCGATTGCTCAGTGCTGCCCGAGTTGCGCGTGTCGCTGCTGCGCTTGCCCGGCCGGGCGCGCGTCTTTCCGGATCTGGTCGCACAGCAAGCCGACGCGTGCGTCGCCAACGAGGCGCTGGCAAGAGTGCCGGATGAGATCGAAGGCGTGTTCTTCGCCGGTGGTGACCAATGGAAGTTGCGGCGCGCGTTCTTCGATGCCGACGACCGCCCCAACGCGTGGCTGCTTGCGCTGCGCCGCGCCGCAGCGCGCGGAGACGTCGTTATCGGAGGCACCAGTGCCGGCAGCGCGGTGCAGTCGGGGGGACCGATGTTGACCAACGGCACGACCGCCTGGGCGTTGCGGCACGGCGCGGTGGCATCGAAACCGCCGGTGCCGGGCTGCACGCGCTCGCGCGATTGCGTCGCAGGGCTGGATGAGGATGTCTTCAGTTACTGGCTCGGCGGTGGAATCGGATTGGCCCCGGACATGGTGATCGACACGCATTTCTCGGATCGCGCGCGTGAGGTGCGGCTGCTCAGCCTGCTGGCGCAAACCGGAACACGCTGGGGCGTGGGCGCGGATGAAACCAGCGCCGTGCACTTGCGTTGGGAGCACAGCGGCGCAGTCCAGGCGCGTGCCATCGGCGCCGCGGGAGGCTGGATGCTGGACGCCGTGCCCGGATGCCGCGACAACGTGCTGCGCGCGCGCGCGCACTATCTCGCGCCCGGGGCAACACTGCGCGTGCATCCCGGCGGTGTCGACGTGGTGCCGGACACTGACGAGTCTGCGCAGCACTCGACACGATCGCCTGGCGCTCAAGACGCGCTGGCCGACGGCGCCCTGCGTGGCGCGGCGCAATCGTTGGCGGGTGGCAACGATCGCGTGAGCTTGCGCGCAGGCACTGACGGCGCGATCGCGACGCTCGCGCGAACACGCGACACGCGGACGTGGCATTCCGTCGGCGCCGCCTTCGCGGGCATCACGTCGATGCAACTGGCGATCAGCGCGATCGCAGGTTGTGATATCCGCGCTGCCACCGGGCGGCAGCAAGACTTGCCGGGCGCCAACGCCCTGCGGAAGCGCTGAAGGGGTCACCATTTCACCGTCCAGCGCAACAGACACGGCAAAACAGGGGGCAGAGTGGAATGGCGCTTACTTAAGCTGCTTCTCATGCCCGTTCTTACGGACGATCTCGCGGGCTTCAGGGCGAGGTTTCGTCAGCAGCCCATAGGGCTTGGGCTGTCGCTTCACGGCGCGAGGCTCGATGCGTCGCGCGCGCCGGCCGACACGGCGTTGTGCGATGAGGGTCGCGAGTAGCGCAAACGGAACAGATAGAACCAGGTCTTGGCGAGGCCTTGCACTTCGGGTGAGCGCGGATCGAGATCGGACATGGCGCGGTCCTTCAGCGGGGCGCAAAGTGCAGCGGAGGCGGCGTGGCCAAGGCCCGCCGCACCGCGCGCCGCCCCGAATCACTGGTTCGCCGTCCCCCAGACCTGCTCAAGGCGTTGGTCGCGACCGCAGCGTGAGCGGTAATACTTGTAGCGCAGCGGATTGCGCGAGTAGTAGTCCTGGTGATACTCCTCGGCCGGATAGAACCTCGACGCCGCGACGATTTCGGTCGCGATCGGCTGTTTGAATCGACCGGACGCCTGCAACTCGAGTTTGCTCGCGTCGGCCAGGCGCCGTTGCTCGGCGTCGATCGCGAAGATCGCGCTGCGGTACTGATCGCCGATGTCGCAGAACTGGCGGTCGACCGCCACCGGATCGACGTTGCGCCAGAAAACCTTCAGCAAGGTCGAGTAGCTCACCTTGGCCGGGTCGTAGGTCACCTGCAAGGCCTCGGCATGTCCGGTGCGACCGGCGGAAACCTGCTCGTACGTCGGATTCGCGACGCTGCCACCGATATAACCCGAGATCGTCGACGTAACGCCGGGCAGCTTGTCGAAGGGCGGCTCCATGCACCAGAAACAGCCACCCGCGAAGATCGCCACTGCCGATGTCGTCAGCGACATCGTGACGGGCGTGGATTCAACTTTGGGTGCCGGGTCGGACTGCGCACACGCAGTGAGCACGTTGAACAGCAACACGCCGCCGAATAGGGCGGCGAGGCGAGGGGCAAGTCGTGCGATGCCAGTCATGTCAACTCCTCAGCTCGGGCAAAGTCTCGCCCTGGGGTACGAAATACAGCGCGACACCGTTGTTGCACCAACGTTCGCCCGTGGGAGGAGGACCATCGTCGAAGACGTGGCCCTGATGTCCGCCGCAACGCACACAGTGGTATTCGGTGCGCGGCCAGATGAGCTTGAAATCCTGACGCGTTGCGATATGACCCGCGATCGGTCGGGTGAAGCTGGGCCAGCCGGTGCCGCTGTCGAATTTGTCGGCGCTGTTGAACAGCGGCAAGCGGCAGGCGGCGCAAGTAAATGTTCCCGCACGCTTTTCCTTGTCCAACGGGCTGCTGAAGGCGG
>JBKJTK010000317.1:0-14721 GCA_046590875.1 Chiayiivirga sp. | reverse complement strand
ATGCAGTTTCCGTACGAGGGTTGCATCGTCAACCTGCTCGATACTCCCGGCCACGCCGATTTCGGTGAGGACACGTACCGCGTGCTGACCGCGGTCGATTCGGCGCTGATGGTGATCGACGTTGCGAAGGGTGTCGAAGAACGGACGATCAAGCTCATGGAAGTGTGCCGTCTGCGCGACACGCCGATCATGACCTTCATCAACAAGCTCGACCGCGAAGGGCGCGAGCCGATCGATCTGCTGGACGAGGTCGAGCGCGTGCTCGGCATCCAGTGCGCGCCGGTGACCTGGCCGATCGGCATGGGCCAGCGCCTCAAGGGCGTGGTGCATCTGCTCACGGGCGAGGTTCACCTCTACGAACAAGGGCGCAATTTCACCCGCCAGGATTCGACGATTTTCTCCTCGCTCAATGACCCGGGGCTCGAAGCGCGCATCGGCGCCCCGCTGCTGAGCGAACTGCGCGACGAACTCGAACTGGTGCAGGGCGCCTCGCATGCGTTCGACAAACAGGCTTACCTGGACGGCAAGCAGACGCCGGTATTCTTCGGTTCGGCGGTGAATAATTTCGGGGTGCAATTGCTGCTCGATTTCTTCGTCGAACATGCGCCCGCGCCGCGCGCACGCGCCACCACCTCGCGCAAAGTACAGCCGTCGGAGGAAAAGCTGTCCGGCTTCGTGTTCAAGATCCAGGCCAACATGGACCCGCAACATCGCGATCGCGTGGCCTTCCTTCGCATCTGCTCGGGTCGCTTCGAAGCCGGGATGAAGGCGCTGCACGTGCGGGTCGGAAAGGAAGTGAAGCTCGCGAACGCGCTGACCTTCATGGCGTCGGATCGCGCGATCGTGAGCGAGGCGTTCCCGGGTGACGTCATCGGTCTGCACAACCACGGCACGATCTCGATCGGCGACACCTTCACCGAGGGCGAGGCCATCAGCTTCACCGGCATCCCGAACTTCGCGCCCGAGCTGTTTCGCCGCGCACGATTGCGCGATCCGCTGAAGTTGAAACAACTACAGAAGGGCCTGGCGCAGCTGAGCGAGGAAGGCGCGACCCAGTTCTTCCGTCCGCTGATGTCGAACGATCTGATCCTGGGGGCGGTCGGCACGCTGCAATTCGAAGTGGTCGCGTATCGGCTCAAGGACGAATACAGCGTCGATGCCAGCTTCGAGCCGGTGACGGTCTCCACCGCGCGCTGGATCCATTGCGCGGACGCGAAAAAGCTGGAGGAATTCCGCGAGAAGGCGGCGATGAATCTGTCGATCGATGCCGCCGGCGAACTGGTGTACCTGGCGCCCACGCGGGTCAATCTGCAATTGACGCAGGAACGCTGGCCGGGCGTGACCTTCGCGGCGACGCGCGAACATGCGCATGCCGTGGCAGTGGAATGAGCGGGCACGGGCGACATGCAGAATCTTGAGAACGGGCGCGAGGAACACGCAGGCGAAGAGCTGGCAAACGCGTTGACGCATGGCCTGGGGGCGGTGATCGCGCTGGGCGCGGGAGCGGTGCTGATCACGCTCACGGCGTTGTGGGGTGATGGTTGGCAATTGGCGGGCGCGGTGGTGTTTTGCGTTACATTGCTGCTGCTTTACGTGGCCTCGACGCTGTACCACGCGATACCGCATCCGGGTGCCAAGGCGCGGCTGAAGGTGTTCGATCACTGCGCGATTTATCTGCTGATCGCCGGCACGTATACGCCGTTCACCCTCATCGGGCTGCGTGGTGAGACTGGCTGGAAGCTGTTCGGGACGATCTGGGCGTTGGCGGTAGCGGGGGTCGTGTTCAAGTTGTTCTACACCGGCCGCTTCAAACTGCTGTCGACCCTGATTTACATCGCCATGGGTTGGCTGGTGCTGGTCGCGATCGGCCCGCTATGGCGGGCACTGGACGCGTGGACCTTGGGCTGGCTGTTCGCCGGCGGCGTGTCCTACACCCTGGGGACGCTTGCCTATCTCAGTCGCCGCCGTTACTCGCACGCGATCTGGCATGGATTCGTGATCGGCGGCAGCGTCAGCCATTTCATCGCGGTGGCGCTACAGGTGCTGCGCGCACCCGGAACCTGAGACGCCTCGCGCTAAAAGACACATTCGGGACAAGGATGTGCCGACGGCGACGCCGCGCAGCGGAGGCGCCGGCAAACGTGGCCGGGCTCCGCCCGGACCGTTTGCGCGAAAGTCGGGCAGGAGCCCGATCTTTCGCAGGTGACGAAGGGAAAAGCATCGCGCAAATCTCGGCACACGGATGTGCCGAAGGCAACGGAGCGCAGCGGAGGCGCCGGCAAACGTGGCCGGGCTCCGCCCGGACCGTTTGCGCGAAAGTCGGGCAGGAGCCCGATCTTTCGCAATCAGCTAAGAGTCGAAACCGCCGCCGAAGATCGGCAGCGCTTGCTCAACGTCGATCGTGTTGCCCGGTGCGGACTCGAACGACACCGAGAGGATGCTGTCCGACGGTGCAGACTCGAACGAGACCGAGAGGATGGTGTCGGACGGAAGGGTCGCGACCGGCGTCAGATCCGGTTGCGGACCGCCGCGCAGCATCACGAACACGACGGCCACCCCACCCACGCCTGCGGCCAGAGCCAGCCAGCGCCGTGCCGGGGTCGACGCGTGGCGCTGCGGCCGGCGCAAGGCGGCGACTTCGCGACTCAGCGCGGCCGCTTCGGGCGCCAGTGCCAAGGCCACACGCAAAACTTCCGCGCCGTCCGGCGATGCCGCGATGCGATCCAGCGGCGTGCCTTCGGTGTCCGGATAGCCGTGGCGTTGCAAGGCCTCGGCGATGACATCGGCATCGATCGCCGATGCCTCGGCGTGCGACGCAGTCAGGCGGCGATACAGGGATTGCAGGCGTTCGTCACTCATCGTACTCGTCCATTCCCAGCGCCTTGAGGCGTTGTTTCAGTTCGTCCAGTCCGCGATACACGAGCTTGCGCGCGGCATCGAGGGTGAGGCCGTTGAGGTCGGCCAATTCCTGCAAGGCATAGCCTTGCAAGTACAACTGCAGCGGGCGACGACGACGTGGCGTCAACGCTCCGAGGCATTCGCCGAGACACGCCATCTGCTGCGCCTCGCTCGCCGCGCGGTCCGGTCGAATGCCGGCATCCGGCAGTTCGGCCTCGCCCTCTTCGGGTTCCGGCAATGCTTCCGCGGGTCGGGCCTGGGCCCGGCGCAGCGCGTCCACCATCACCGTCACCACCACCTTCTGGATATAAGACGCAGGAAAGTCGGCGTTTGGGTCGCGCTCCAGCGCCTTCCACAGGCGGATGCGCACTTCCTGCTCCACGTCGTCTGGGTCTATTCCCTGTTGTATCAATCTGTTAGACGCGATTTGCGCGCGCACGCGGGCGGCAAAGCGAGCCAAAAGTTGATTGAGGCGGGGATGAGGCTCGGGCACGCGGGGGCCTGTTGGACGGGGACCGCGCACTATTCCCGAAAGCGGTAGGGGGGAACAAGCGCGACGCGTGTACTACGCTTCCCGGCACGCCGCCCTGCAGGGCGGCGTGCGTTCGGCGGCTCGCGGCTGCGCCGCTCGAAAGCCCGCCTCACCCCGCCGTGATGTACTGCTGCAGCTGCGCGATTTCCTGCTGCTGCTCCTCGATCACGGCTTTGATCAGATCGCCAATGGAGAGCACGCCGGTCACCTGTCCGTCTTCTACCACGGGCAGATGGCGGATGCGGCGATCGGTCATCAGTCGCATGCAAGTGTTGACGGTGTCGTGCGGGCCGACCGTCACCACGGGCGCGGACATGATTTCCCAGGCCGCGGTATCAGATGAAGATCTGCCTTTCAGGATGACCTTGCGCGCGTAATCGCGCTCGGAAAGAATCCCGCCGAGCTCATTGCCACGCATTACCAACACCGCGCCAATGTGGTGGTCGGCCATCAACTGGATCGCCTCCAGCACCGGCTCCTCCGGCGCGATCGCGACCACGCGGCGGCCCTTGTCGTCGAGCAGTTGCTTGACCGTGCGCATGTGGCGTGTCCCTTCTTCCCGTGCCTAGCGCGATGATAGTCCCGTCGGCAGCGCGTGCAAGTCGCGCCGTGGTGTTTCAACCACGCCAAGGGTCGCCGCCGGATGCC
Source organism: Chiayiivirga sp. (assembly GCA_046590875.1). Taxonomy (GTDB): domain Bacteria; phylum Pseudomonadota; class Gammaproteobacteria; order Xanthomonadales; family Xanthomonadaceae; genus JALCLA01. Next base: position 10,643 of record JBKJTK010000317.1, on the reverse strand, counting down.
ACGTGTCGATAAGGTACAGCGGCCGCGCCTTGGCTTCCTCGTATAAACGTCCGAGGTACTCACCGATGATGCCGAGCGCCATCAGCTGCACCCCGCCCAGGAACAGCACGACCACCATCAGCGAGGGATAGCCGGGCACGTCGTCGCCCCAAAGCAGAGTCTTGAGCACGATCCAGACCCCGAAGGCGAATGCGAAGAACGCGGTCAGCACGCCAAGATAGGTCGCCATGCGCAACGGGATGCTGGAGAACGAGGTGATGCCCTCAAGCGCGAAGTTCCACAGCTTCCAGTAGTTGAACTTGCTGAGGCCGGCGTGGCGCGCGTCGCGGCGATAAGGCAACGCGACCTGGCGAAAGCCGACCCAGGCAAACAGGCCTTTCATGAAGCGATGTCGCTCGCGCAGCCCGCGCAGCGCCTCCACCGCCCGCCGCGAAAGCAGGCGGAAATCGCCGGTATCGCGCGGGATCGGGGTCGAGGACAGCCGACCCATCAGGCGATAGAACGCGTGCGCGGTGAATTTTTTCAGCCAACTTTCGCCTTCGCGCTCCAGTCGCGTGCCGAACACGGTGTCGTAGCCTTCGCGCCATTTCGCCACGAAGTCCGGTATCAGTTCCGGCGGATCCTGCAAATCAGCATCAATCACCACCACGGCGTCGCCATCGGCCCGATCCAGGCCGGCAGTAAGCGCGAGCTCCTTGCCGAAGTTGCGGCTCAGGCGTAGCGCGCCCACACGGGTGTCTTCCGCGGCGAGCGACTCGATCACGCGCCAGGTGTCGTCGCGACTGCCGTCGTCGACGTAGATCACGCTGCACGCGAGGTCCGGCATGCGCTCGAATACCGCGCTCAGGCGCGCGTGCAGCGCGCGCAAGCCTTCGCTTTCGTTGAATGCCGGCACCACCACGACCAGCGACTGGCCTACTTCCATCGCATCCTCCTTGAATGCGCGAATGCTAAACCACCGCTCGGGGCCGCTTGACTTCAATCATAAATTCCATAATTCTAGAATTATGGAATTAACAACCGCCCTCAACGCCCTGCATGCACTTTCGCAGGAATACCGACTGCGCGCCTTCCGCCATCTGGTGCAGGCCGGGCCCGCCGGGCGGACGGTAGGGGAACTGCGCGCGGCACTTGCCATCCCGCCCGCCACCCTCAGCGCGCATCTGAACGTGATGCGCGCCGCGGGCCTGGTGCGCGATCAGCGCGAGGGTCGGGTGATCCGCTTGTTCGCCGACTATGCGCAGATGGACGCGCTGCTCGGCTATCTCACCGAAAACTGCTGCGCCGGCTCGGCCGATGTGCAAAACCTCTGCGCACCGACCGCGCGTTGCGCCTGAGCAAGACCAACGAGATCATTCCGATGAAACGCGTGCTCTTCGTCTGCGTCGAAAACTCCAACCGCAGCCAGATGGCCGAGGCGTTTGCGCGGTTTCATGGCGGGGCTGACGTCGACGCGCACAGCGCCGGTTCGAAGCCGTCCGGGCAGATCAATCCCAAGGCGATCCGGTTCATGGCCGAAGTAGGCGTCGATCTCACCCAGCATCGTTCCAAATCGCTGGATGAGATCGACGGTCTCGCGTTCGACGCGGTGATCACGATGGGTTGCGGCGACAACTGCCCCTGGGTGCCGGCGCAACGGCGCGAGGACTGGGCGCTGCCTGATCCCAAACACTTCGACGACGACGGCTACCGCGCCGTACGCGACGAGATTTCGACGCGAGTCCAGGCCCTGTTGCAATCTCTGGCGTGAACGGGCCCACATGAGTTTTACGCGCAAGCTCGCCGCGGAATTCATCGGCACCGCGATGTTGCTCGCCACCGTGGTGGGCTCGGGTGTGATGGGCACCCGTCTGGCGCAGGGCAACGATGCACTCGCGTTGCTGGCCAACGCCGGCGCCACCGCGGGCATGTTGTACGTGCTGATCGTGTTGTTCGGGCCGATCTCCGGTGCCCATTTCAATCCGGCAGTGACCTTGGTGCAGCGCCTGCGCGGTGAACTCGACAATCGCGAAGCCGTCGCCTATTTCGCGATGCAATTCGCCGGCGCCGTGGCCGGCGTACTGCTGGCGCACGCAATGTTCGATCTCGCGCTGATTCAACCGGGCCTCAAGGAAAGGACTGGCGCGGCGCAATGGCTGAGCGAGGGCGTCGCGACGTTCGGCCTGCTGCTTACGATCCTGCTCGGGCTGCGGCATCGTGCCGAAGCGATACCGGCGCTGGTGGCGGGCTATATCTTCGCGGCTTACTGGTTCACCGCCTCGACCTCGTTCGCGAATCCCGCGGTGACCCTGGCGCGTGCGCTGACGCCATCATTTTCCGGGATTCGCCCGGTCGACGCGCCGGGTTTCCTCGTGGCGCAATTGCTTGGTGCGCTGTTGGCATGGAGCGTCGCAGGTTGGTTTTTGCGCGTGCCAGACGTTCACTCGGATCCGGCAACGAGATAATCCGGCCCGCCCAGTTGCCGTACCTGGCGCTGAATCCAGGCTTGCCGGCGCAGCACGTACGCCGAAGGTGCCTCGACACGGAAACGCTTCGGATTCGGCAGCACCGCGGCCAGTCGCGCGCTTTCTGCGGCGGTCAACTTCATCGCCGGCTTGCGAAAGTAATGTTGCGCCGCGGCTTCGGCGCCGTACACGCCATCGCCGAACTCCGCGATATTGGCGTAGACCGCAAGGATCCGCGGCTTCGGCCACAGCGCCTCGATCAGCACCGTGTAGTACGCCTCCAGGCCCTTTCGCAGCCAGCTGCGACCGCTCCACAGGAAAAGGTTTTTGGCGACCTGCTGACTGATCGTGCTGGCGCCGCGCCCGCCTTCGCCGTTCTCGCGTTCTTCCAGCGCGTCGCGGATCGCGGCGACATCAAATCCTCGATGTCGCGGAAAGTGTTGATCCTCCGCCGCGACGAGGGCGATCGGCAGTTGCGGTGAAATCGCGTCTGCATCGACCCAGCGATAGCGCAGCCGAAATTCCTCCTGACCGGAGGTCGTCGACTCCCAGCGTCGCGCCAGCATGAAGGCACTGGTGGGGGGATCGAGCCAGCGCAGCGCGAATACCGGCAGCAAGCTGGCAAGCAGCAGCCCCAGCACCCCCCAGAGCAGCCAGCCAAACCAGCGCCGCGGTCGCTTAGGTCGGAACATTCCAGGTCGCACAGGATTCCATCGTCGTTCGTCTTCGTTGCGCACCGTCCACCTTGAACCGGTGCGGCGCCGCCGCCATAGTCGCAAACTACTCGCCAGCGCGACACCTGACCATGACCTCGCTCCCCGATGCCGACGTTCTGCACCGCTTCCTGCTCGAACGCTCCGGCGTGCGCGGCGTGCTGGTGCGGCTGAACCACACCTGGCAAAGCATCCGCGAGCGCGCGGCCTATCCGCCAGTGCTGGCCGCATTGCTCGGCGAAACCCTTGCCGCGACCGCGCTGTTCACTGGCCACGCCAAGATCGAAGGTCGCCTCAGCGTGCAGCTGAAGGGCAGCGGCGCGCTGCGCACCGTGTTTGCAGAATGCACTCGGGACGGCACCCTGCGCGGTCTGGCGCACTGGCGCGATCCGCTGCCTGAGGCACTGACGCCACGCCATTTCGGCGAAAACGCGATGCTCGCCATCACGATCGAAGCTCAACCTCAAGGTGCGCGCGAACCCACCCGCTACCAGGGCTTGGTCGGCCTGGAAACCGACAGCCTGAGCGCGGCATTCGAGAGTTATTTCGTGCAGTCCGAGCAGTTGCCTACGCGCCTGCTGTTGAGTGCCGACGACACTCGCGCGGTCGGATTGATGCTGCAACTGCTGCCGGGTACTAACGCCGATCCCGATGCCTGGCCGCGGGCGCAGGCCTTGTTCGATACGCTCGGTGGTGAAGAGCTACGCGCGTCGTCGTCGGAAACACTGCTGTACCGCTTGTTCCACGAAGAAGGCGTGCGCTTGCTGCAAAGCCAGCCACTCGCGTTCGGCTGCTCGTGTTCGCGCGAACGGGTCGGCGCGATGCTGCTGAGTCTAGGTCGCGAAGAGGCGTTTGCGGCGTTGCAGAGCGAGGTCGCAGAAGTGATCTGCGAATTTTGCAACCAGCACTATCGTTTCGACCGCATCGATCTGGAACTGCTGTTCGCCGGCGGTGGCAGCGCACCGGTTTCGAGCACGCCGCAATAGGTTCAGAGATCGATCGTGCGCAACGCCGACGCGGGCTGCGGCCGCCCCAGCAAATAGCCCTGCCCGTATTCGCAACCAAGCTCCCGCAACGCCTGCAATTGCGCCGGCGTCTCGATGCCCTCGGCAATGATCTCCAGCCCCAGCGCCGTGCCAAGCGCATGGATCGCCCGCAACACGGTCAGCGTATTCCCGGGCACGTCCGAACCCAGCGGGCTGACGAAGGAGCGGTCGATCTTCAGCGCATGCAACGGGAACCGGTGCAGATAGCTGAGCGAGGAATAGCCGGTACCGAAATCGTCCAGCGCGATGCGCACGCCGAGCTCGCCCAATTCTTCCATCAGCTTGCGAACCTGATCCGGCTCCTCCAGCAGGGCGCGCTCGGTGACCTCGATGCGCAGGCTCCGCGGCGAAAGCTCGTAGCGATCGAGCAAGCGCATCAGGTCGTCGATAAACATCGGCGAGCGCAAATGCCGCGCCCCAACATTGATACCGATATAAGTGCCCTCCTCGATCAGGCCATGCGCCTGCGCGAACGCAGACTCGTACACCTGCCAGTCGATCGCTTCAGCGAGACCGGATTCCTCGGCCTGGGACAGGAACTCGCCGGGCGCGACCAGACCTTGCAGCGGATGGCGCCAACGCAGCAAGGTCTCGTAACCGACCACGCGACCGTCCGCCAGCGCGACGATCGGCTGAAACACCGGCTCGAACTCGTTGCGCGCCAAGGCGCGACGCAGGTTGCCTTCCAGTTCCAGCTGACGCAGCGCTTCGCGTCGCAGGGTCTCGTCGAACATCTCATAGCGCCTCCGCCCCTTGGCCTTGGCGCGATACAGCGCCACGTCGGCATCGCGCAACAATTCCTCTCCGGTGCTGTAGTGCGGCTGCACGATCGCGATACCGATACTGGTGGAACTGTAGAGATCCTTGCCCGCGATCCGGATCGGTTCGTCCAGCGCGGCGATGATGCGGCCCGCCAAGCTCGTTGCCTCGTCGGGTGAACTGATCGGCCCGAGCAGCACCGCAAACTCGTCGCCCCCCAGACGCGCAACCGTGGTCTGGTCCTCAAGTTGCCCGGCGATGCGGGCGCCGGCTTCCTTCAGCAATTCGTCGCCGACCAGATGGCCGACGGAATCGTTCACCACTTTGAAGCGATCCAGATCCAGGAACAACACCGCGAACCGCTGAGTAGGCTGCCGCGCGTAGCGCTCCAACGCCTCCCGCAGCCGGTCCAGCAGATGCGCCCGGTTCGGCAAGCCGGTGAGCGCATCGTGCAGCGCTGCGTGCCGCAGCTGGCCTTCGGCGCGTTCGCGCTCGGCGATCTGCTCGCGCAGCACGCGGTTGGTCTCGAACAGCGCCTCAGTGCGTTCGACCACGCGCTGCTCCAACTCCGCATTGGCCAGGCGCAGTGACTCGGCGGCGCGCTTGCGCTGCAATGCGTTTGCGATGTGGTAAGAGACGAAGGTCAGCAGCTCCTGGTCGCGCGAGCTGTAACGGTGCGCCGAGTCATAGCTTTGCACCGCCAGCACGCCGACCGTGCGTTCATCGCAGATCAACGGTACGCCAAGCCAGATCGCGGCGCGCGCACCATGGCTCAGGACTTCGCCTCGCTCTTGCAGTTGTCCGATCATGTTGCGGTCGGCCAACAGCGCGCGGCCGGTGCGGAGCACGTATTCGGTCAGCCCGCGGCCGAGCCGGCGCGAGCTTCGATTGAGGTCGAACTCATCGACCGAATACGGGAAGTTCAGCGTGCCACCATCCTCGGCAAGCAGCGCGATGTAGAAATTGCCCGCGAACAACAGCTCGCCGACGACGCTGTGCACCGCGGTGTAGAACTGCGCCACGCCACCGCCAGTGGAGCCTAGCTCCGCGATGCGGAACAAGGCCGCCTGCAGGCGTTCGGCGCGCTGTCTTTCCTCCACCTCGGCGCGCAGTTCGCGGTTGACTTCACGCAACTCGTCGGTACGTCGCTCTACCCGATGTTCGAGTTCGTCGTGTGCCTGCTTGCGCTCCAGCGCGGTGGCGATGTGCTGCGCCACGAAGGTGAGCAGCGCGCGCTCCTTGTCTGAAAAGCGCCGCGCGTCGTCATAGCTCTGCACCACAACGACGCCCATCACCTCGGCGCCGCGCAGCAGGGGCACGCCGAGCCAGTCGGCACTTTGAGGCCCGAAGCCGACCGGCAGGACGCCGATCGAGATCGCCAGCCGTTCAGACGGCCCCATCAGGGTCTGGCCGGTCGCGATCACATGCGCGGTCAGCGAGCCCTTCAGTCCGGCCATCGAGAATTCGCGCAAGGGATCGGGAACGTCCTCGTCGACCACGTCGCGGAAGTAGGGGAAACGCAGGCTGTCGCGCGCACGATCGTATAGCGCGATAAAGAAATTTTCTGCGTACATCAGACCTGCCACGATGCCGTGGATGGTCGACAGCACGTCGTCCATGTCGCGCTCGCCGCTGGCCAGTTCGGCAATGGCGTAGAGCGCACGTTGCAGCCGTTCGGCCTCCGCCAACTGCGCCACGGCACGATGCAGCCGTTCGAGCTCCAGCGCGGCCGGCAGTCGCTGCGCCAGCAGCCGCGCGGCATCGCCCAACTGCACTCGGATGTCGGCGCTCAAGGCCTGCGCTGCCGCGACCGTCAACACGCCGAGCAGGCGTTTTTCAGCAAACAACGGCCACGCCCCCAAAGTGGACTCGATCTGTTCAACGCCGCCCTGCAGGCAACGCCGGGCAACGACCTCGGAGGCCGCGAGATCCATCACGCCGTTTCGGCCCAGCAGTCGCAGGCGGTTGTTTTCCGCCGCCCACAGCGCGCTGCCCTCCACCGCCAAGCGCGCGCTCGACCAGACCGCGACCGAGTCGATCAACGCCTGCGCGCTATTGCCTGACAGCAGCAACTCCGCGCGCGACACTCCCGGCGCGGTCATCGCAACGCCGCCGTGATCTGACGCGGCGGTGGCATCCGAGGGCTTTGTCTGCGGCATCAAGTTCCCCAACAGGAATCGGTAGTCTCCGGCGGATCGACGTGCAAAGTCCATTCGGGCAACGCCCATAGCGGTGCCGTGAGGCTGTCTCAGGGGCGTCACTGTCCTATCCGCAACCCCGAGCGGGCCCTACTTCGAGGATTGGCAACGAATTGTTAAACGAACATGAAAGTGCTAGGCTAAATCCCGGAAAATCATGGAACTTGGCCGGTCTTCGCCGGGTCTTCGCAATCATGCGTTTCAGCCAATCTCCAGTTCGTTTTTCGCCGCGCCGCGCAGTGGTCGCATGCGCCTTGATGCTGGCGAGCCTGGTAGCCCAGGCGCAGACCCTGAATGACGCCACGTTCGCGTCTCTGATCGCGCCGCGACTTGATTCTGAGCCCCGCGTGCTGCCGGTATGGAGCAATGCCAGCGGTCGGGTCGAAGCGCTGCTGTTGCTGGACCCGATCGAACCCAGCGTCTCGGCCAATGCACTGGATCGCGTGCTGAACGCACCGACATCCCGTCTGGGACTGGGCGGCCGCGTTCGGCTCGACTCCGGCAGCCAGATACGCAGCTTCTTGCAACTAGATCCGGATGCAGGCCTGGCGTTGTTGTGCGACGGCCGTGCCGGACTGACCGGAACGCTAGGAGCGCTGGGCGAGCATTGCCTGTTGGCGACCCTCGGCAACGACGACCCCCTGCTCGCAGGCGCTGCACGCGGCGCCACTCTCGGCTTGGGTTGGCAATCACCGGGCGAACGCGTCGACCTCAGCTTCGGTCTCTCCTGGCTGGATTTGAATGCGGCATCGGCGGCGTGGCTGAATCCGCTGCAAGGCGGCGATACGGCCCACGCCCTGCTCGGAGTGGAACTCGGAGCCATCGGCGCTTGGGCGCAACGTTTCGAGTCGCAGAATCTGCGGCTGGACAGCTTGATCAATCTGGGCCCGCAGACCCGCATGCTGCTCGGGGGCGACCTCGGGCGGAGCCGCTTGCTGAGTTCCGACGGCACCCCGCTGGAGTGGGAAACCGCCGCTTTGAGCTTCGGCCTGGGCTACGGCAAGTTCACTGGTCAACTCACGGGGCGTCTGGTCGAACTGCCACGCGGAGGCCAGTGGAACACGCTCGACATCGGCCTGTCCTGGCGCACGCCGTGGCGCGGCCAGTTGTCGGTCGGCGCCAGAAATGTGCTCGGCGCCGACCCATCGAACTGGCCCTTGTCGGAATTGCCGGTGATCGAAGATCCGGCCGCGCGCGTGCCCTACGTGCGCTATCAGCAGGACCTCTGAGCAAACATCCGCTGAGCACGGCGGAGCCAAGCGCCCATTAGGGTCGCCGCGCTTTCACTGCCCAGCCAGCGATCTCGCCGCTTTCGAACCTCAGCACGCCGACTTCCGCTGACTGATCTTTGGGTGACTGATCTTTGGGTGACTGATCTTTGGGTGACTGATCTTTGGGTGACTGATCTTTGGGTGAGTGCTCGCCGAGCACATCCAGCAGCTCGCACACGCCGCGCTCATCAAGCGCGTAGTCGACCAGCTCCTGCTGCCGCAACGCCGAGGCTTCAAGCTCTTTCTCCAGTTGCTTGAGCGCCGCCGCGCCCGCGGCCACGCCCTCGGTTCGCGCCCGCTGCAAGGCCGCGGTCACCGCGATCCGGGTATCGTGCAGCACGTCGGGAAAGGCCGTCAGCGGCAATCGTGCTTCCAGTTCCTCCAAACAGGCATTGAACGCGGCCCGACCGGCATTGGCGCGCGCGTCGCCGCGCAACGTGGCCTGACCGGCGGAAGTCGCAGAGCGCGCCATCGGTTCGAGCAACTCACGGGTGAGCGTAAGCAGGCCCTCGGGTTGCAACAACCAGGCCAGATGCTCCTGTTCATCGCGCGCGATCCGCACCGGCAGCGCCTCGCGATGATGCAGCACCGCCGCGAACCACGCCCCCGATCGCAACACGCGGCGAGCTTCGGTCATCGCGGGCTGTCCGACATACTCGATGCCGAATTGGCTCATGCACAGGTCGAAACGATCGGCCTCGAATGGCAGTTGTCGCGCATCGATCCCCGCATGCACCCCGATCCGCAGACGCTCGGTCTCGGGCAAGGTTGCGATCCAGCCGGGCGCGACCGCGGCCGCGTCCACCGCGTCGATGCGGCCGCCCTCGCGCAGAAATGTCGGACGTTCATCCAGCAGCAATCGCGACAGCGGCGCGTTTCCGCAGCACAGGTCGAGCACGGTCGCGCCCGGCGGCAACGCGGCGAAGACTCGACGCCAGAACGCCGCGATCGCGCCGCCATAGTTGCCCGCATAACTCCCCGCGCACGAGTGCAGCGCGCCGCTCGCCCAATAGTCTGTCCAGACCTGCGCGCGGCGCGTTGGCAGCGACGCGGGCACCGTCGAGCCAGTGGAATCGGGGGAGGACATGCGGTGGCTGCAACGACGACGGGCGTGCAGGGTAGCGCATCCCGCCACCCGATCCGGAGCGGGTTGGCGTGAACGAAGCCGCGACCACCATGCCGTAAACTGACACCATGTCTACGCCCCTTCCCGCGCCTGGCGCCGCTCAGCCCGATGGTAACCAGGCCTCGGCGATCCTGGCCTCCAAACTGCGCCGGCTGCAGCAACGCGCCGACGCCTATCGCGCGGCGGGTCAAGTGGAGGCCGCAATCGCAAGTCTGGAGGCGGCCGTCCAACTCCAGCCGGACCAGGTCGCAACCCTGTTGCAGCTGTCCGAACTGCACCTCGCGGCGGAGCGTCACAACGCGGCGCGTGCCTGCACGCTGAAGGCGACGCAGGGCACCCTCGATAGCCCGCTCACTGCGCTGCGCCTGATGCGTCAGCTCAAGATGCTGACCGAGTCGGGAATGATGATCGAGCTCGCCCAGCAGCTCCCGCCGCCGCTGTGGGACTCGGCCAAATCGCTGACCGAAATGGCGCAGGAGCTCACCTTGGCGGGTGCGCTCATCCCGGCACGCGAATTCGCGCGCGCCGCGCTGGCGCGCGACCCGGAGCATCCTCCCAGTCTGGCGATGCATGCCACGCTGGACGTTTTTCATGGCGATCTGACCGCGGCGGCCCAACATTCCGAACGCTGCCTGCACCACCTGCCGCACGATGCTGGATCGCACTGGCTGCTGTCGCGCCTGCGTCTGCCGCAGGCCGAACAACGCGTTGCGCGTATCGAAAACGAACTGGCACGGGGCTGCAGCGGCGAGGACGAAGCGTGGCTGGCCTATGCCCTGCATAACGAACTGCACGATCTACGCGAATACGAACGCGCCTGGCAGGCGCTGGAACGTGCCTGCCGCGCCAAGCGCGCGACCCTGGCCTACTCGCAAGCCCAAAGCGATGCGCTGTTCGACACCTTGTGCGACTGGAACGCCGACGAAGTCGCCAGCAGGGACGGCTGGCAGGGCGAGGAAAGAATCCCCCTCTTCGTGATCGGCCTGCACCGTTCCGGCACCACCCTCGCCGAACGCATCCTGAGCGGACATTCACAGGTCGCGCAGGGCGGCGAGACCTACGATATCCGCGCGCAGCTGCGCCGCG
>JBKJTK010000186.1:0-7555 GCA_046590875.1 Chiayiivirga sp. | reverse complement strand
TCTGGACTACGTCCCGAACGTGGCGCGGCAGAAGCGGATCGACGTGGCGGTGTCGAATGGTTTCGGCTTCGGCGGCACCAACGGCACCCTGGTGTTCCGGCGCGTCTGAGCAGCGCCACTCGGTGCTGATCCGCGCCCTCACCGAGCGTTGCGATCTGCTCGCATTGCAGCGCGCGGATCCGCAACGTTATCCCTGTTTGCTCGAGAGTGCTGCGATCGGCAACGCACAGGCGCGCTACGATCTGCTGCTGGCGTTTCCGCAGCAAGGGTTGCGGCTCGATTCCGATGGCATTACGCGTTGCCTGGATGGCGCGGTGGTCGCTGGAGGTTTCCTCGACGCGCTGGATGCGCAGTGGCGTGCTGCGAAAACCAGTGCCTCGGCGTCAGACGCTGCATTGCCGTTTCGCGGCGGCTGGGCACTGTTTCTCGGTTACGAACTGAGCGCGCAGATCGAACCGAAGTTGCAACTGCCTGCCGAGCGATCCGGTATTCCACGCGCACTCGCGCTGCGTTGTCCCGTGGTCTTGCTGCGCGACCACGTCGAAGGCTCGCTCACCGCGATCGCCGAGCACGGTTTTGAGGCGCTGCTGGACGAGTTGATAGCGGATGTGGGTCGCGCGGCGAACGAGGTCGCGATTCCAGTCGCTGCGCAGTTCGATGCGCTGGTCGAAGACGAACCGCAGCGCTTCCTCGAAGGCGTGCGGCGTATTCTCGATCATGTTGCAGCCGGCGATGTGTTCCAGGTCAACCTCTCGCGCGGGTGGGAGGCGCACATGGCGGCGAGTACGGCTCCCGCTGACCTCTACGCCGCGCTGCGCCAATCGAATCCCGCTCCGTTCGCGGGCAGCTTCGTCTGGGACGACTGGGCGGTGCTGAGTTCGTCTCCGGAACGACTGGTGTCGGTACGTGGCCTTGAGGTGCAGACGCGCCCGATCGCGGGCACGCGGGTACGCTTGTCCGGCGACGACGACGCGGCGCGCATCGATGAACTGATCGGGCATCCGAAGGAGCGCGCCGAACACATCATGCTGATTGATCTGGAGCGCAACGATCTTGGTCGCGTCTGCGTGCCGGGTAGCGTGGTGGTCGATGAGTTCATGACGGTGGAGTCCTACGCGCACGTGCATCACATTGTGTCCAACGTGCGTGGCCGTCTGCGCGAAGGTGTGACGCCGGGGGAGACGATTCGCGCCGTGTTTCCCGGCGGCACGATCACCGGCTGCCCCAAGGTGCGTTGCATGGAGATCATCGCGGAACTGGAACAGGAAGGTCGCGGGCCCTACACCGGTGCTTTTGGATACCTGGACAGGAATGGCGACCTGGATCTCAATATCCTGATACGCACCCTCTGGTTGCGCGACGGCACGCTGCGTTTCCGCGCGGGCGCCGGCATCGTCGCGGATTCAGTCCCTGAAGCCGAACTGGCCGAAACTCGCGCCAAAGCGCGCGGTCTTTTGCGCGCGCTTGGTGAAATGGAATGATCGCGCGGTCATTACGCGCGCTCGGAGAAATGGAATGACGCTGCGCAGCCTGGTGAACGGCGTCGCCAGCGAGCAGATCGCGCTTTCGGATCGCGGCTTCGCCTATGGCGACGGCGTTTTCGAATCGATCCTGGTCGCGGATGGCGTGCCAGTATGGTGGGACGCGCACCTCGCGCGCCTGCGTCGGGGCTGCGATGCACTTCGCATCGACTGTCCCCCGATTGAATTGCTGCGACAGGAAGCGCAGACACTGATCACAAGCGACGCTCGCGCGGTGCTGAAGTTAACCGTAACACGCGGTATTTCAGGTCGTGGCTACGGCGTTGCAAACGACGCCCTGCCGACGCGCGTCCTAGCCCTTCATCCCGCGTCGCGCCTTTCACCGATCGATTACCGCGAGGGCATCAAGCTGCGTTGGTGCGAAACCCGATTGGCGATCCAGCCGCGTCTGGCGGGCATCAAGCATCTCAATCGTCTGGAACAGGTGTTGGCGCGCAGCGAGTGGGACGATGCTTCGTTCGCCGAAGGCCTGATGCGCGACCTCGACGGTCGTGCCGTCTGCGCCACCGCGGCCAATCTGTTCCTCGTACGCGACGGGCGTGTGCTGACACCGGTGTTGGAGCGTTGCGGCATCGCCGGGGTGTGCCGCGAATGGGTGCTGCAACACCTTCGGGTGCAGGTCTGCGACCTGAACCCGGCCGAAATTGATTCCGCTGACGAGCTTTTCCTCAGCAGCAGCCTGCGCGGTATCCTGCCCGTCGCCCGGCTCGACGGGCGTCGCTGGACTCCAGGCGCGATGACGCAACAACTGCAGCACGCACTCTGGCACGAGGTCCCCGCCTTGAGGCCAGAACCGGAAGTTATGGCATGAGCCGCAAGACCAAGACCCCGCCGCGTCGCAACCGGTTCTGGCGCGCGTTGCGCTGGTTGTTCTTGCTCGCCCTGGCCGCCGGGCTCGCGGCGGGTTGGTTTTTCCATGGCGAGTACCGACGTTTCGCCGCGACCGAGCTCGCGATCCAGGGCAAGGAACGCGTGCTGGAAGTGAAGCGCGGCGATTCCTTCGACCACGTGCTCAAGCGCCTGCGTCGGCTCGATATCCGCGAGGGCCACGATCTGTACTGGAAGGCGCTGGCCTGGGAACAGGGCGTGGTGACGCGTCTGCAGGTCGGCGAGTACGCGCTCGGTCATGGCCTGACACCCGTGCAACTGCTCGAAAAGCTTGAGCAGGGCCGGGTGATCCAGCATCGATTCACCGTCATCGAAGGTTGGACGTTTCGCGAACTGCGACTCGCGCTGGCGAAGGAGGAGGCGGTAGAGCAAACCCTCGCCGGCCTGCCGGACGAGGAAGTGATGCGCCGCGTGGGTGGAGGCGGCGAACACCCCGAGGGCCGCTTCCTGCCCGAGACCTATCACTACACCAAGGGCATCAGCGATCTGGATCTGATCAAGCGCAGCTATCTTGCGTCGCGCAATGCGTTGGCGACCGAATGGGAGAAACGCGCGGCCGACCTCCCATTGAAGACCCCGTATGAAGCTTTGATTTTGGCTTCGATCATCGAGAGGGAAACCGGCGTGGCGCGCGAACGCGCCGAAATCGCGGGCGTGTTCGTGCGGCGTTTGCGCCTGGGCATGAAACTGCAGACCGACCCGACCGTGATCTACGGACTGGGCACGAATTTCGACGGCAACCTCACGCGGCGTCACCTCGAGGACGCCACGCCCTACAACACCTATGCGATCTTCGGCTTGCCACCGACGCCGATCGCGCTGCCCGGGCGCGCGGCGATCAAGGCGGCGCTGCATCCGGCCGATGGCAACACGCTTTACTTTGTCGCGCGTGGCGATGGCGGACACGTGTTCTCGGCGACGCTGGCCGAGCACAACCGTGCCGTCGCGCGCTATCAACTGGGCCGGCGATGACGGGCAAACTGGTCACGCTGGAGGGCGGCGAGGGCGCGGGGAAATCGACCGTGATCGCGGCGCTGGCGGCGCGTCTGCGCGAACGCGGCATCGCCTTGCGGCAAGCGCGCGAACCCGGCGGTACCGTGGTCGGCGAAGCGATTAGGGGGGTGTTACTCGATCCATCGTGGCACGGCCTGTGCGCACCATCCGAACTGCTGCTGATGTTCGCAGCACGCGCACAACTGGTACGCGAAATAATCGAGCCTGCACTGGCGCGCGGCGAATGGGTACTTTGCGATCGTTTCACCGATGCGAGTTACGCGTATCAGGGCGGCGGACGCGGTCTCGACACCGGATTGATCGCCGAACTCGAGCGCTGGGTCGTGGGTCGCAACCCCGATCTGACCCTGTTGCTCGATCTGCCGGTGAGTGACGGCTTGGCACGTGCGCGTGCTCGGGGCGGAGACAGCGATCGCATCGAGCAGGAGTCCGAACTTTTCTTCGAGCGTGTGCGTGCTGCGTATCGTGCCCGCGCCGCGCTTGATCCCCTACGCTGGCGTGTGATCGATGCCTCGCTCAGCCAAGCCGAGGTTGCGGCCGCTGCGTGCGCCGCGCTCGACGCCTGGATCGATGCATTGGCATGAGCATCGCCCTCGCTCCGTGGCAGCAACGCGCCTTCGACCGTGCGATGGAAGCTCACCACGCGGGCCGCTTGCCGCATGCGCTGCTGATCTCCGGGCCGGAATTGCTGGGCAAGCGCGCGCTGGCCGAAGTGCTGGCGCAGGCGTTGGTTTGCGCGTCGCCGCTGACTGCCGGTGGCGCATGCGGGACCTGTCACGCGTGCAGGATGTTCGCAGCGCGTTACCAGCGTGAGCCGCTCGAGACGCGACCAGATGATTCTCCGGCCCATCCGAGCGGCCATCCGGGACATCCGGATGTGCGCTTCGTCAGCTTCGCGTTGAACGAAAAATCGAGCCCGAAGAAGATGTTTCAGGAGCTCGTGATCGAGCAGATCCGCGATCTGTCTGCGTGGCTCGTACTCTCGCCGCAGACGGATCGCGGCAAGGTCGTGCTGATCGAGCCGGCCCACCTGCTGACGACAGCGGCGGCGAATGCGCTGCTCAAGACGCTGGAGGAACCGGTTCCCGGGCGGTATTTAATCTTGGTGAGTGACCGGCCGCAGCGTCTATCTGCCACCATCCGCAGTCGCTGCCAGCGACTCGACGTGAAGCTCCCGCCACTGGAGGAAGCGCGTGCGTGGCTGCTGGCAACAGGCGCTGCGGCAGTCGCTGCGGACGAAGCCCTGACCGCGAACTTCGGTCATCCGGGACTGGCGCGGCGCGATCTGCAAGAGCACGGCGCCGCTTTGCGCGTGAGCGTCGCCAAGGATCTGGTGGCGGTATCCGCAGGACGCGAACGCGCGGCTTTGGTTGCGCAACGCTGGGTCGAGGATCGCCCCGCGCAGCGGGTGCAGGTGGCGGCCGAAAGCGTGCGCGACTTCGCCGCGCAGCTTGCCCGCGCCGATGGCCGTGCCAGTCGTCTGGTCACGGCCGGGCTGCCGCCCGACACTGACCCGCGCCCGCTGGCGCACTGGTTCGACGAAGCCAATCGGGTTCAATCGCTGCTGCGCACGCCGCTGCGACAGGAACTGTTGCTTGGCGAACTGCTGCGACAATGGCGCCAGGCCAGCGGCTCGAAAAAGGCCGCTGTTCTGCCAGCGCCCGGCAGGCGCTAAGATGCCAACGGGCGACCGCTTCGATCATCACAGGGGGTAGACATGCTGGCCGGAGCAGGCATGGCGCGACAGGGCATCCTGTCGCTCACGATCAAGGACAAGGGCGCGCTCTACAACGCCTATATGCCATTCGTGAAAGGTGGTGGCATCTTCGTGCCAACGGCCAAGCGTTACAGCCTTGGCGACGAGGTCTTCATCCTGCTCACCCTGATGGACGAAAAGGAGCGGCTGCCGGTGGCCGGCCGCGTCATATGGATCACCCCGCCCGGTGCACAGAGCAATCGTACCGCCGGCATCGGCGTGCAGTTCAACGACTCGGCCGAAGGGGAGATGGTCAAGAACAAGATCGAGACCCAGCTTGCCGGCATGATCAACGCGGACAAGCCGACGCATACGATGTAGCGACTACAACGCGTCCCAGCCGGGTCGCGGCTTGAATCGTTCGCCATAACGCGCCGCCAGCTGTTCCAGCCGCTGCTTGCACTTGGCCACGCCTTCGCTGCGGATATGGGAAATGGGACCGCCGCGGAAGGGCGCGAAGCCGGTGCCGAAGATGACGCCGGCATCGAGCAGGTCGGCATCGCTGACCACGCCTTCGTGCAGGCAAGCGACCGACTCGTTAAGCATCGGATAAATCAGACGATCGGTAAGATCATCCGGCGCCACATAGCCTTTCGGCACCTCCGGTTTCACTGCCTTGCCGTCGGTCCAGGTGTAGAAGCCCTGGCCATCCTTGCGGCCGCGTTTGCCGGATTGCAGCAGGTCTTCCATTCCGCCCGGGATCGGGAGGTTCAGATAGGCCGCCAATATCTTGCCGACACTGGCGGCCACATCGAGACCGACGGTGTCGGCCAATTCGATCGGTCCCATTGGCATGCCGAACTTGAGCGCGGCCTTGTCGATCACCGGCCCCGGAATGCCTTCGCCGTAGGCCGTCATGGCTTCTAGCAGATAGGGCATCAAGATGCGATTGACCAGGAAGCCCGGCGTGCCCGACACCGGCACCGGTAGCTTGTCGATCGCGCGGCAGAAGGCGGCGAGTCGACGTTCGGTTTCCGCGTCCATGCCGTCGTGCCGTACGATTTCCACCAACGGCATCATCGACACCGGGTTGAAGTAGTGCAGGCCGGCGAAACGTGCGGGGAATTTCAGGCCTGCACGTAAATCAGTGAGCGGAATCGACGACGTGTTCGAGGTCAGCAACGCCCCGGGCTTCAGCGTTTCCTCGATCTTCGTGTAGAGCTCGCGCTTGGCGTCGAGGTTCTCGTAGATCGCCTCGATCACGAGATCGGCCTTGGCCACACCGGCGCCTTCGACGTCCGCTTTCAACCGCGCGGACGTTGCGGCGCGCTTGGCGTCGTTCTTCACCTTTTTCGCATACAACTCCGCTGCGCGATCCAGCGCCGGCTGGATGAACTTCATCTCGCGATCCTGCAACGTCACCTCGAAACCCCGTAGCGCGCACCAGGCCGCGATGTCGCCGCCCATCACGCCGGCGCCGATCACGTGCACGTGCGAAATCCCATGATCCTTTCCGCCCAGGCCCTTGAGTCGTTCCTGCAGAAAGAACACCCGCACCAGATTGCGCGCGGTGGGGGTCTTGGACAGCTTGGTGACAGCACGCGCTTCGGCCTTGAGCCGGGATTCCGTGGTGCCACCGCTTCGGCGCCAGGTATCGATCAAAGCGTAGGGTGCCGGGTAATGCGCCTTGGGCGCCTTGCGCGCGACCTGTTTGGCCAGCATTGGCGCCAGCGCCTGCCGCACCGGCCAAAGGTTGGTGGCCCACGCCGTCAAGCGTTGTTTGATTGCACGCGTCGTCCCGCGTTGGGCCAGCTCGACCGCCGCATCCAGCAGTACGGCCGCTTCGACCACCTTGTCGACCAGCCCGATCGCACGCGCGTTAGAGGCCGAAAGCGCACGCCCGGTCAGCATCATGTCCATCGCTGCCGGCGTGCCGACCAGGGCCGGCAGTCGCACGCTGCCACCCCAGCCCGGATAGATGCCGAGCTTGATTTCGGGCAGGCCGATGCGAGTGGATTCGTCGTTGGAGGCCACGCGATAGCGGCAGGCCAGCGCGAGCTCGGTACCGCCCCCCATGCAGTGGCCGTGGATTGCGGCCACGGTCGGGCAGGGCAGATCGGCGACCTTCTGGAATACCAATTGGCCACGACGAATCCAGTCGTGCACCAGATCCTTCTTGTCCAGTTCCTCGAAGCCCTTGATATCGGCGCCCGGAATGAAGCCTGCCTTCTTGCCAGAGCGGAATACCACGGCCTTGGGCTTCTCGATCGCGATGCGTTCGACCAGCTGCTCCAATTCATCCAGCACTTCACGGGAGAGTGCGTTGACGCCCTGATCGGCGCGGTCGAGGGTGAGCACCAGGACGCCATCGGGGCGGCACTCAGGCTGCCAGTGACGGAACTTCAATCCACTGAAC
>JBKJTK010000009.1:0-15899 GCA_046590875.1 Chiayiivirga sp. | reverse complement strand
GTGGCGATGAACGAGCCCGCGGGCCTTGTGAAAGTGATCGCACACGCCGAGACCGACCGCATCCTGGGCCTGCACCTGTGCGGCGCGAACGTGTCGGAACTGGTGCACGAAGGCGTGGTCGCGATGGAATTCCATGGCTCAGCCGAAGACCTTGCGCGCATCTGCCACGCGCACCCGACCTTGTCTGAAGCGGTGCACGAAGCGGCGCTCGCAGTCGACAAGCGCGCCATCCACAAGGCGAATTGACGGGCACAAGCCTCAGTCCGCGAATAAACGCGAATAGACGCGAATAAAGGCAAAAGAAGCGCTTTTCATTCGCTCCCATTTGCGTTGATTCGCGTTCATTCGCGGACCGTCGCTCCTATTTGCGTTGATTCGCGTTCATTTGCAGTCCATCGCTCTCTTCAACGAGCAAAGCCCATGACCATCCCGGCCCACTTCCGCGCCTTCCGCATCCACTCCGACGGCGGTGATCACCATCGCGCCGGTATCGAGTCGATCGCACTCAACGATCTCGCCGCGGGCGAAGTCGTGGTCAAATCCGCTTACTCATCCATCAACTACAAGGATGCACTTGCCGGCACCGGCAAGGGCAAGATCCTGCGCCGCTTCCCGATGGTGGGCGGAATCGATGTCGCCGGTTATGTGGCGGCGTCCTCCGATCCCGCATTCAAGGAAGGTGACGCGGTGCTGTGCACCGGCAGCGGCCTGTCGGAATCGCGTGATGGCGGCTACTCGGAATATGCGCGGCTGGAATCGAAGTGGACGATTCCGTTGCCGCCGGGCCTGACCCTGCGCGAGGCGATGATCCTCGGCACCGCTGGCTTCACCGCGGCGCTGTCGCTGTATCGCATGGAGCAAAACGATCAGACCCCTTCGATGGGGCCGGTCGTGGTCACCGGCGCCACCGGCGGCGTCGGTATGCTGGCAATCGATATCCTGACGCGCGCGGGCTACGAGGCGCACGCGATCACCGGAAAGCTGGATCGACTCGACTTCCTGACGGCGCTTGGCGCCAGGCAGGTGATTTCGCGCGAGGGCCTGTACTGGGGTCAGCGTCCGCTGGAAGCCGCAACCTGGGCGGGCGCAATCGACAGCGTCGGTGGCGAGATGCTCAACGGCCTCACGCGTGTCATCAAGCCCTACGGCAACATCGCCAGCGCCGGTCTGGCGAGTGGTCACGAACTGCACACCACGGTGATGCCTTTCATCATCCGCGGCGTTTCACTGCTCGGCATCGCTTCCGCCGGCACCGCACGCAGGATCCGTGACGAGATCTGGCATCGCCTGGCCGGCCAATGGCGTCCGGCCCATCTGGAGCGCATCTGCACCCGCGAGGTAGACCTGGAGGGTCTGCCAGCGGTATTCGACACCATGCTGGCAGGCGGTTCGTTCGGCCGTACCTTGGTCAAATTCTGAGGTCAAATTCTGACCGACGGTCCGATTTTCCACCCGTTCGATGCTTTCGATCCGTTTTGGGTTCCCCGTTCGGCAAGGGAGCAGATAGAATCAGGTCATCCCTGCGCCGGCGTGATCGATTGATCGCGCGGGGCGCATGGTCCGCAACCGCAAGAGGCAAGCATGGCACGAGTCCTGATCGTCGATGATTCCCCCTCCCAGCTGATGGGCAAGAACCGCATCATCGAAAAGTTGGGGCACGAAATCCTCACCGCGGAAGACGGCGCACTGGGCGTGGAAGTGGCCAAGCGTGAGTTGCCCGACCTGATCCTGATGGACGTGGTAATGCCGAATCTCAACGGCTTCCAGGCCACGCGTTCGATCGCCAAGGAACCCACGACTTCCCACATCCCGATTGTCCTGGTCACCACCAAGGACCAGGAAACCGACCGCGTCTGGGGCATGCGCCAAGGCGCCAAGGCCTACCTCACCAAACCAGTGAACGAAGCCGCACTCATCAAGCTGGTGAAGGACTTGCTGCCGGGGAGTTGAGTTTCCCGGCCCGGATGTAGCGAGGGGCTGCAGCTCTCCTAAGGAACTGTCCCCAGCGGATAACGATTATCGACGGGATCGTTGATCGGTACGAAGCGCGCGCGCTGCTTGTTCCAGACGCCGCCCGCGGCGCCGGGATAGGTCAACTGCATGTCGAGCCGCGCCCGCTCCGGGGTATGAAAGTGCGCGAGCATCGTGCCCGCCGGTCGTCCCGTCACCGGCATCGTGGCGGCGTTGCAGTCCGGGCAGAAACCGGTATAGCTGGTCATCGGCATCTCGAAGGCATCGGTGCCGTTGGAAGTGCCCAGCGCCCAGCGGATATTGCCCTGCGAATCGTAGTAGTACAGACCGACCGCCGTGATTTCGCCACGGCGTGAAATCGTGGCACCGTAGCCCGCATCGTCTGGCGGATACCACAGCCCCGTCACCTCGAAACGCGGCTGGCCCGGCGCGAACAACGACGGCCGGATGCGCTCGGACCCGGTCGTGCCGCGCGCGTCGAAGCGCCAGCCCAGGCGCGCGTCGGTGTCGCTGGTGAAATCCAGCGTCACGCGACCGACGGTGCGCTGCGTAATCTGACCTGTCTGCGGATTGCGGCTGGAAACTTGCAAGCTCGCTTCCCAATGCGGACCGGTCAGCGGCGCGACCGCTTGATATGCCGTCGGCTCACCGTCGTCTTCGTAGGTGTACCAGGCCAGGAACAAGTTATTGCCCGCGGTCTGGATATCCACGCCGTGACCGGCGCGATCGGGTTGCCAGATGCCGCGATACGGATTCACGCCAAGTTCGATCGCACCGATATCGCAACGCGGCGCCGCGCCGGGCGTGAGCGTCTGCGGGCGCGGGGCGCCGCGTTGGTCGACGGGGCCGCAACCGGTTGCAGCGGATTGCGCCGCAGTCGCGCCGCCGTCGATAGCGGAACCGATAGGGGCGTAACCGCCGAGTGCGGCGTCGAAGGTGAAGTTGCCAAGATCGATTCCGCTGCGATCACTGGGCTGGTTGAACCCGCAGGCGGTGTAGTTCTCGATGTTGAAGCCGAGGCTCGAACCGGCTCGATCGCAGTTCTGCTCCTCGGGTGTCGGAGAAAAGGCGAGACAACGACCGACGTAAGCGTCGTTTTCTTGCAGCAAGACATGACCGAACTGCGGAGGCCCCTCGCGCGAACCGTCGAATATCGGGGTCACATCCGACAGGTTCCCGATCAGGCTCAAGCCATGCAAACGCGTGGTTCCACCCAGCACCCCCACGACAGCGCCAATCAGATTCGTGTCTGCAGTCGACGTGGTGAAGCTCAGGCTGCCTGACCGGCCCCCGATCAACGATTTACACCTAGTATCGACTCCATGGAGCAGACTTCGCTCAATACGAAGGTCGCCATGGTTTTCGATCAGATCACCTGGGCTGGAAAGGCGGAATTCGCCGCTCGCACGAACCCGTTGCATGGACAGCAGGCCGGCATTGCGGATCACCGATTGAGTGTTGTTGCCGCTTGCAGGTGCGCTCGTGACGTCGAGTCGATCAAGCCAAAGATCCCCTGCGGCCGCAACATCGATCAAAGGCGCGACTCGGTTCTCACTGGACAAACGCAGCGTCGCACCGTTGCCATAGATGCGCAGCGTCGACTCAAGCGGAGCGAATCCACCGTCTACCGCTGCGGCCGTGTCTGCCGGCACTTCGTAGGCTAAGTTCCCATCAAGCACAAGGCGGCGCGAAGGTGCACCGGACCTCAAGAGACTCCAAACGCCAGGCAATTCTTCCGGCTGGCGCAGGCGGAACACCACGTGATCTGAAGCGTCGTTGTCAAGTACGCGATAATCCACACCGTGGCTTGCGCCAAAGGTGCCGTCGACTGCTTCGACGAACCGCACGCCCACGTCGCGGTCTCCGTCGGCATCCAAGTTCTCGCCAAACGGCAGAAGGACGCCGCGTTCGCCGGTTTCGCCCGGCAGCCAAGAGGCTATCAAGCTCGGCCCTGGGAACGTTCCGTCGTACGCATAAAGATAGGCGTCGATTCGTCGAGTATTCGATTGCGCCAATCGCAAGCGCAGCAGCCCGCTGTCACCTTCACCGACCAGACGCGAAGCGGGAACAATTTCGAGCAACGACGCAGTCGCCGTTGCGACCGAAAGCGGCGTTCCCGTATCCGCTCCGCCCACATCGCCATCCACACCCGTGGCGTCTTCCCATTCACTCCACGCGCCCGCGCTCCAATCGACAGGTGTAGAGGGATTGGCATCCAGCGCCAGGCCGGTCATGTCGAGGACATTCACTTCCAATCGATAGTCTGCGACATTCACTGGCGCGGTAAACTCAAACGCGAAGGTGTCGCCCCGATAGCGCATCACGCGCGTCGGTTCGTCGAGCCAGACGCCGCCAGCGACATCCAGCGGCTGACGCTGGGTGCCGTTCAGCAGCGCGACTTGCGGTTGCGGCGTTATGAACAGACCCGGCAAGGGCACGATTGCGCCAGTGGCATCGCGGCGTCGCATCGGCTTGCTGAAGGCCAACTCGGCGCGATAGCGGCGGCCGGGCTGCAGGCTACCGGGCACCGACGTCTGTAGCGCGCGTTGCGCGCTCGTGGCGTTGTATTGCCAGCGCGTTTCCTGCGCCAATGCGCCGCTCTGCACATCGTACATACGCACACGAACCAGATGCGGCGGTCCGGCCATAATGTAAAACGCGACCACATGAGTTTCGGCCCAGGATTCGCGCACCCGTCGCGCTTCGGAAGCCGGCAGGATGAAGCCCCCGTGGGTCACGGCGGTACCGCCGTATTCAGTCGCATCGTTGAGCGGTTCCAATTCCAGCGTCCAGGACGGCACCAGCCATTCGTAGGCGAAATATTCGGCCGCTGCGCCAATGCCGGTATTGGGAGGATCGGGCTTATCAATGTAGAGCTTGCCGGAGACCTGCTCGTGATGCGTGGTGAGGTTTGCGAGCAAGCGCCGCTGGATTTCGTTGAGCCGGGTGCGCGCGGTGTTGGAGGAGAAGAACACGCGCGAGTAGGTGTGCACGTCGATGCCGAGACGGAAACGCGTGGCCGGACCGAGTTCGGCCGCGCGTCGCAACGCCATGCTCTCGGGCTCGCTATGCGGGCCGCTGCCATGGAACCTGAGCTCAGCCGGATTGCTCGATGACTGGCTGGAGGTGGCCCAGAATGGCGGATGGTTGCGATTCAGGTCCACGCCGTTGAGATGATCGGCGAACGTGGTCAGTACTTCATCCACGCCGCGCATGTTCTTGCGCCGCATGCGGCCGTCGCGTGGCGATGTCGTGGAATTCGGGTCCTGGCCCACGATCACATCGGTCGGAAAACGCTGCGCCTGCAGCAAGCCGTCGATGTTGTGCACGGGGATGGTGACGAGGCGCGTGTTGTCGAGCAGATAACGCGTCAATCCCCCATCATTGGCACCCGCGACGAGGCGCTCGATGGTGCCGGTCGAAACTTCCGGCGCGCCCCATTCGCGCGCGTGTGTGGTGGCATTAATGAAGAAAGCGGCTTCGGGGCGGCCTTCGACATCGATGCCATCGGCGTCGCTGACCACATAGGCCCAGTGCGGGCGACCCGCGAAAGTGCGGCCGATGTCGTGCGCAGAAAGATCGTCCGATGCCAACGCCAGTCCCTGCAAGCGCGCATCGAGGCTGGCGTAGCTGCGGAAGCCGTCAACAGGGGTGAGTGATTCGATCGGTCGCGGGACCGGCAAGCCAAACGTCAACAGGGTCGGGCCGGTCTGGGTTTGGGTGTAGGTGCGAATCTGCTGCGCGGCGGCCGTGCCCGCGATACCCACGGCGCAGGCCAACGTCGACAACAAGCGGCCTGCCGTTACGAAGCCAGTCATCGCTGCAACTCCGCTTTTGCGGCGGCCGGTAGCCGCGGATCGGAAGCCAGTCGTTGCAAGCGTTGGAGGGCGGCGTCGGAACCTTCGAGCCGCAACGCGAGCGCGAGATCGGTCACGACCGCCGCGGTGCGCGCTTTGCTTAGCAAAGCGTCAATGCGTTCGAGCCGATCCGGCCGCGCGAGCCGAGCCAGCGCCGCCGCCGCAGACGCGCCGGTGACAGGATCGCCGAGGTATTTTGCCAGCGCGGTTTCCGCCGCCGGCGAACGCGATGCTAGCGTGCCGAGCCCCAGCACGGCCGACGAAGCGTAGGCCGGCATGCTCGCGGCCTGCTGCAACCAGTCCAGGGCGACCGACGGTGTGAGTTTCGGCGGCAGCTCTTCAATCAACGGCAACACGTCCAGCGCTTCGGCGTGCTGCAAAGTCGCAAGCAAGATCGCGGGCTCGGGTTTCCGTCGCGCGAGAGCGGCCCAGGCCGGGCTGGGCATCGTGATGTCCTCGGCCAACGCAAGCGCAGTGATTCGATCGACGGTCGTGGGCGCAACACGTTCGATCGACGCCGCCAGCAACTGCGCGGAATCGGCCGTGTCCTCAAACGCCTTGCGTGGATCGCTTTGCAGGCGCGCCACCAAGGCATCGCGATCCTGCGCGAAAGCCAAGAGGCGGCGCGCCGATGCGGCTCGTGCGGGAATATTGAACACGGGCAGGAACCAGTCCGCAGCGGTTTCTTCATGACGCTGGTAGAGCCTTATCGGCGTGCGTTCCAGCGTCGAAAGGAATTCGGTCGTGGCCGCGGTCGATGCCGGTGAAGTCGAAGGCTGCGCCTGCAACGTTTCGATCACGATCACAGCGGCGAGTTCGAATCGCGTGGGATCGGACCACGATTCAATCCGCGCGTTGGCAGCCGCAGCGCCCTGGCGAGCGAGAATTTGCAAGACGATGGCGGCGTCGGCCTGAGCGCGACCCGCTGGTTCGTTCCAGTGTTCGGGTTCGACCAGCACCGCACCAGACGGCAAGGTTGCCGTGCCCGCCGTCGCACTCGCGGCCCACAACATGCACGCGATGCACACACTGAGTCTCAACTTCATCGGAAAGCTCCTTGAACATCCCGAGTATAGGGAGCGCGCCGGGCTCAACCCAGTCCCGTGCGCCGGGACGAGCGTTCGCTGTGGCGGAGCGGTTCAGGATTCAGGACCCGCAACCCGGCGACTGGACGCCGCGAATTCAGCGCAATCAGAAACGCTGCACCACCCTAACCGCCCGGCGCCACCGACTCGCTGCTGCACTCGCTCGGACGCATCCCGACCAGCAGCCGCACGATCGGTTTGCTCTGCACCACGCTGCCCACGGTGTAGGAGAACGTGCCGCTGTCGCCATCGGCGAATCGGAAAATCGCGTTGCCCACGACATCACTGCCCGCGCTGGAAGCCTGCCCGTCAATCATCAGGAACGGCACACCGTTGCGTTGCCGCACGATTGGACCGGTGAAACTTCCGTCCGCCTGGCGCGTGGTGGCGATCACGAAGAACACCGCTTCGCCGTCCGTATCGTAGGTGTACCAGCCCGCGAACAGACTGTTGTCAACATGGAACAGGGTCAGGCCCCAGCCGGCGTTCGCGACCGCGCCAGTCCACAGATCGCTGACGTTCTCGGCGTCGTCGCGCGAGGCATCCGGGCTCGCGGTGCAAGCAAACGTGCGGGCGCCAAATGGAAACCGGCCCAAGGTCTTGGTTTGCGTTGTGCCCAGCGCGGTGTACTGGAACGCGAGCGTGTCCTCGCCGCTGTAGCGCAACACCACGTTGCCGATCGGCGTGGCCGAAGTGGCCGCTGGTCCGTCGATGCGGTCGAACGGCGTACCGGTGAGACGCAGTAGATCACCGCGATAGCTTCCGTCAGGCTGCGGAAACGCGCCGCCGACCAGGAACCACGTCGGCTCGCCGTCGCTGTCGTAGGTGAACCAGGCCGGCGCCAAAACGTTGCCCTGATCGAAGATCGTCAGACCCCAACCGCTTTCGTTCGATTTCCACCAGGTGGCCGAGCGCACCGGCGCGACGAGCGGATTACTGCGTTGGTAGACACCGGATTGCCCGCTGGTATTGCTACCGGCGAGCGCGCGTGCGGCGGAATCGAACGCCACGCGGGTGCCATCGTAGTTGAGCGCCGGGCGCTCGCTCCCGGCGTTGGCTTCCGCGCCGCTGCTGGAGCGCGACAGACGCGCAATTTCGCCGTCGCCGTCGACGCGCGCGGTGTGGACGTCGCTGCGATCGTTGTTGTCGCCGAAACTGAGGTCGAGATTCGGCGCCGCCGACACGAAGGCAACGCTGAGGCCGTCTCCCGATACGCTCGGCGCGGTCGAAGCGCCATTGCCATCTTCGCCTGCGGGACCGGCACTGAGCCGCTCTGGCGTCGCGACACCTGTGGTTGGCGCCAGCACGTAGATATCGTTGACGCCGTTGTGATCGGACGATTGCAATGGTTGATCGCTCTGGAACGCGAGCGTGCCACCGCTGTAGTCGATGCTGGGCTGGGTGCTGCCGCTGCTGCCGCAGTTGGCGGACGATGTGCCGGACGGGGGACTCATGCGCTGCATCGCGCCACTGACCATGTCGCGCAACACGATCTCCGCGCTGCTGCCCGGACACGGCGAAGGACTCGCCGCGAGCGCATTCTTGGCTTGGGTCTCGAACGCGATGTAACGGCCATTTGCCGACACCACGGCGTTGCGGCTCTCGCCGTTCGCGTTGGTGCTGGTGTCAGCGCCGTTGCTGCCGACCGACTTGCAGGATACGCAGCGGGTGGTCCCGGGGATGAGCGCATCGCCGTTGGGCGTCAGCGGAACGACGTAGATGTTGGACTGATTCGGCGTGCCATCCGAGCTGGCTGGGGTGTTCGAGCTGAACACCACCGCGGCCGCCGCGGGCGCGATCTGCGGCTTGGTACCCGCGCCGCCAGTCATCGCGGCACCCAGACGCTGCGTGGTGCCGAGGACCAGGTTGCGCATATAGACCGCGTTGAGTGTGGTCTTGCGCCGACGCTCGCCTTGCTTGGACGACTCGCCCATCACCTTTCCGACCGCGGCGTCGGCGGCGACGAAGACGATCAGCGATCCGTCGGCCGACACCGACGGCTCGATCGATTGGCCGGCGATCTGCGCGCCGGCGTTGTCGACGCTGACGCGGATCGTGGTCCCGGACTCGCGGTCGGTGCGGAACACATCGAAGGCGCCATTGCTGTCGCCCGCCGCGAGATTCGAAGCGCGTGACTGGAACACCACGTAGCGACCGCTGGCATCGGTCTTCGACGTCGTACTGGCATCGTTGGCAACCGGCGCCACGGGCGCGATGCGGCGGGTGAGGTCATTGGTGAGCACGGTTTGCGCGAACGGCGTGCCGAACGTGGTGCCGTCGCCAATCTGGGCGAAACCGTTGTCACCCCAACATTTTGCCGCGCCGCCACTGACTACGGCGCAGGAATGCCCGTTGCTGTGGCCGGCGCCGATCGCCAGGACGCCACTGGTGAGTCCGGCCACAATGACCGGGGTCGGACGCCTGACTTCCGAGTTGTCACCGATCGGACCGAGGTAATTCCCGCCCCAACACTTCATTTCGCCATCCGTCAATCGGGCGCAGGAGTGAAATCCGCCAAGCGCCAGCTCAACCACGCCACGGGAAAGTGCCGGGACATCGCCGGGCACGGCACGACCGAGTTCGGAGCCGTCGCCGAGAATCTCTCCATTGCCATAGATGTCCGCTCCCCAGCACTTCACGGCACCCGCTACGGTGATCGCGCAGGTGTGGGTGAGTCCGGCGGCCAGCGCAACGATGCCGCGATCCAGCCCAACCACGTCCACCGGAGTGTTTCGATTGACGGTCGAGCCGTCTCCGAGCTGACCTTGGCTGTTCCAGCCCCAACATTTCACCCCGCCGGCACTGGTCAATCCGCAGTTGTGATACCAACCGGACGTGATCGCGGTGATGCCGCCGCTCAGCCCCGATACCGGCACCGCGCTCTGCCGCAGTTCGGTGCTGCCGTCGCCCACCTGCCCGACCTCATTTCCTCCCCAACACTTCACGCTGCCGCCGCTGAGCAAGGCACAGCCGTGCTCGCGACCCGCCTCGACCGCTGTTGCCGGTGCGCCGAGCCCGACGACATCACCGGGGACAAGTCCGCCACTGACGCCGCCATTACCCAGGCGCTCATCATTGCCGCCCCAGCATTTCACCCCTCCGCCTGTGACGATCACACAGTTGTGGCCAAACCCCACTGACAGCTGCAGCACGCCGGACTGCAGGCCAATCACATCCACCGGCGTTAAACGCGGGATGAAGGTGCCATCGCCGAGCACGCCACCTTGACCCCAGCACTTCACCCCACCGCTCGTGGTGAGCGCGCAGCTGTGTTGATTGCCGCCGCCGATTTTGGCCATGCCGCTGCCGAGGCCGCTGACCTGTATCGGTGCCAGACGCCGGGTCGTCGTGTCGTTGCCGAGTTGGCCATCGAGGTTGAGCCCCCAACAACGCAGGCCGCTGGCGAGCACCACGCAATTGTGATCGCTGCCGGCGCTGAGGCCGGACGCACCCGAGCTGATGCCAAGAACGGTCGCGGTGGTGAAGCCTGGCACCTCGTAACCGGCGCCGAGCGCGCCACTGGAATTTGGGCCCCAGCATTTCAAGCCGCTGGCCGGATTGAGCGCACAGCTATGAAATGTCCCCGCCGCAATCTCCGTGAAGCCCGAAACGACACCCACCACGTCCACCGGCGTGGGTCGATCGATCGGGGTACCGTCGCCGGACTGACCCTCGCCGTTCGCGCCCCAGCACTTGGCGCCGCCGCTGCTGGTCAGCGCGCAACTGTGCGTGCCGCCCGCACTGATGGCGATCAGGCCACCGTCGAGGCCCTGTACGTCCACCGCGGTTGTTCGGTCGACGAGGCTGTTGTCGCCGATTCGTCCGTTGGTATTGGAACCCCAGCACTTCGCGCGGCCAGCGGAAGTCAGCGCGCACGCGTGCGAACCGCCGACACTGATTTTCGCAATCCCATTGCTCAGGCCCGTTGTATCCACGGGCGCAAAACGGTTGGTGGTGCTGCCATCGCCAAGCTGGCCATTGGAGTTGAACCCCCAACACTTCACGCCGCCAGCGTTGGTGATCGCACAGCTGGATAATCCCCCGGCGTCGATCGCCGCCACGCCGCTGGCGAGGCCCTGAACGTCCATCGGTCGGGTGATTTCCTGGAGGCCGCCGTCTTCCGGGATACCAATGGCACCGTAGACATTCCAACCCCAGCACTTCACTCCGCCTGCGGCCGTCAGCGCACAGCTATGAAAATCGCCCGATGCGATCGCGCGAATGCCACTCAACCCTTCCACCATCACGGGCGTGGGGCGCGGCGTGGGGTTGGCATCACCCACACCCAGTTGGCCACGATCGTTGCGACCCCAGCATTGGACCGTGCCCTGCCGGCTCAGCGCACAGGTGTGGGCGAGCCCGGCGGCGACTTGCAGCACGTCCCGCAATTCCGCCAGCGGCTCGGCGCGCAGCGGAGCGGAACCCAACAGGGCGAGCACAACAGCAGCGAGTCTTGCGCGCATGGCGGGCTTTCTCAGTTCGATTCCGGAAATTACAGGCTACGCTCGTCGCAGACGTTCAACAATCGATCGCTGGCACCAACAATGGATGCCATTTATGCTGAACGCATGAATCGATGGAAAGCGGCCAGTTTCCTGCTCGCCTATGTTGTGCCGGCGCTGATGCCGTTGGCGGCATGGATCGGTGCGACAAGCGGATATCGCGATGCGGCGGCCTGGCTTCCGATGTTTTTCCTGTTTGTGCTGTTGCCGCTGGCCGACTATGCCATCGGCATCGGACGCGAGAACCCTTCAACAGAATCCGCTATCCAACTGGAACACGACCTCTGGTTTCGCTGGCTGACCTGGCTGTGCCTGCCGGTGCAGTTGGTCCTGCTGGCTTGGTCGACGTCGCACTTCGCGAACACGCCCTACTCGCTGACCGGGCAGGTTGGCTGGGTGCTGTCGCAGGGGGTTGTGAGCGGCGTGCTGGCGATCAACGTCGCGCACGAGTTGATCCACAAGGAGCCCCGATTCGAGCAATGGATCGGTGGACTGTTGCTGGCGACGGTCGGCTATCACGGCTTCAAGGTCGAGCATCTGCGTGGCCATCATGTTCATGTTTCAACGCCGCAGGACGCTTCGAGCGCGCGCTTCGGCCAGTCCCTCTGGCATTTCCTGCCGCGCGCGCTATGGCGCAACACTCACAACGCGTGGCGACTGGAAGCGCAGCGCCTGAACCGCCGGGCGCTGCCCGCACTGCACTGGCATAACGAACTGCTGTGGTGGACCGGGATCTGGCTGGCCTTCGCGGTACTCGCGTGGCTGGCGCACGGTATTCCGGGACTCGTGTTCTTCTTGCTGCAGGGGTTGTTCGCCGCCGTCAGCCTGGAAATCATCAACTACATCGAGCACTACGGGCTGGAGCGTCAGACACTAGCCAACGGTCGCATTGAGCGGACTACGCACCTGCACTCCTGGAACTCGGCCTATCGGCTGAGCAATGCGCTCCTGTTCCAGCTGCAACGGCACTCGGACCATCACGAAACGCCGCGTCGGCGCTACGCGGCGCTGCTGCATCACGACGCCAGTCCCCAGTTGCCCGGTGGCTACGCCGCGATGTTCGTGCTGGCGCTGTTGCCGCCGCTGTGGTTTCGGATCATCGATCCCCGGGTGCGCGCGCAGCAATCCCGCGCGGCCTGACCGGCGCAATCAATCTGATTCCGGGTCGGAGTTCTGCCGCAGCTCAGTAGCTGCACTGGAAGTAGAGAATGTCCTGCTGGTTCAGGCCGATGGCCTGACCGAGGCTGATGGCGCCAGACTTGCGCAGGTGAACTTCGTCGCGATGCACGCGCAACTCGTCGTCTTCGCCCAGTTTGACGTAGCAGGCGTTGGTGCTGCGATCGGAAATCGTGAAGTAGCCCTTCTTGAATTCGATCAAGGCGTGAGTGCGGCTGACCCACTCGGCGTCGATCACCAACGAGTTGCTGGCATCGCGACCGATCGTGAACGGTTGCGAGTTCTCGTTGAGCTCCATCACCTGGCCGCGATAACGCAGGGTGAGCTTGACGTTGGTGGTGCCGCCATCGTCGATGCGGATGGCGCGCTGCACCGTGGTGATGTTGGAGATGTCTTCCTGCCAGATGACATCCACGATCTCGATCGGCAGCAGTTTTCCGCTGACCCGGGCGCGACCCAGGCTGCGACTGCGGATCGAGCCGGCGTTGGTCAGGCCCTTGAGTGTGGTGGCGGTGGTGACGATCTGTTCGCGCTTGGCCAGCGACGCCATGCGCGCCGCGGTGTTGACCGCATCGCCGTAGACATCGTTTTCCTCTACCAAGGTGTCGCCATGGTGCAGGCCGATGCGGATGCCAAGGTTGTCCTGCACGAACACCATGTCGTGCGCCACCCGCTTCTGCATGTCGCAAGCGGCCATCACGCCGTTCAGTGCGCCCGGCAGGGTGCACATGATCTCGTCACCGATGGTCTTGATGACCTTGCCGCCATGGCTGGCGCAAATCTTCGAGAGCGCATCCAGCACCGCAGAGATGATGCGGCGAGCCTCAACGTCACCGCGCTGCTCGAACAGCTTGGTGCTGCCGCTGACGTCGGCGAAGAGGATGCAGAGCGGTTGGGTCTGGCTCATGACAAGGGATGATAGGCAATTAGACGGCCTGAGTCACCGCCCCCGCTTCAATGCTCGGTCCCAGCGAGGTCCGCAGCCGCAGCCACGATGTCGGCTTCGGACGGAATCACCAGGAAAGCCGCGCCCGCCAGCGGTGTGTACGTATCAGCCCCGACCACGCGCCGCAGCGGCTTGTCGCCCAGCCCGGCCTCCACAATTGCGGTGATGATGCCCTCGCCCACACCGGCGCTGCGCCGGCCCTCGTCGACTACGATGATGCGCCTGGCACTGCGCGCCTGTGCGGCGATGAAGCCTTCGTTGAGCGGCTGCAGCCAGCGCAGGTCTACCACGCGGGTCTTCCAGCCTTGGGTCTTCCCGATTTCGCGCGCGGCGCGCAGGCTCATCGGGACGCCATTACCAAAGCTGAAAATCACCAGATCTCCGCCCTCGCCCTCGCCCTCGCTTTGAGGCAGGTAGACCCGGCCCTCGCCCAGCACCATGGCCTGATCCGGCGCCGGATACGCGGTCAGCCAGCCGCCGTCGCCGGCCTCATACAGATCCTTGGCCATGTAAAGTGCGATTGGCTCCAGGAAGGCGCAGACCCGACCGTCGACCTTGGCCAGTGCCATCATCGTGCGCAACATCATGGCCGCATCGTCGCCCCGGCTCGGACAACCGACCACGAGGCCCGGGATATCGCGCAGGGCGGTAATCGAATTGTCATTGTGGAAGTGGCCGCCGAAACCGCGCTGATAACCGAGCGAGGCAATACGCATCACCATCGGATTGCGGTACTGGCCGTTGCTGAAGAACTGCAGCGAGCAGGCCTCACCACGAATCTGGTCGCAAGCATTGTGGAAATAGGCCAGGTACTGGATTTCGGGTAGCGGCAGCAGGCCGAGGTTGGCGAAACCTTGCGCCAATCCAAGGATCACGGTTTCATCCAGCAACGTGTTGAACACACGTGCGTTCTTGAACGACTTGTGCAAGCCCTTGGTGACGGTGTAGACACCGCCCTTCTGCGCCACGTCCTCGCCGAACAGCAAGGCCTCGGGATACTTGCAGAACAGATCGTGCAGCGCGTTGTTGATCTGGATCGCCAGATGACGCGGCGCCTGTTTCTCGGGCAGCTTTTCATCACTTCCGAACACCGCGAGACGCTGTTCGGCGTAGTCGGCGCGCGTGGCTTCCTTGTCGACCGCAGCAGGCGAGTACGGCGCCAACGGCGCCATCACTTCAGCCAGCGAGGTCAGGCGCGGGCGAGCGTCGGCGTCGTCCGCCGCCGCGAAACATTTGACGCGAATCGCCTCGTACTGAGCGATCAACTGGTCTGGACTCATCAAACCGGATTCCAGCGCAATCACCGCCGAACGCAGCAGCGGATCGCTGGCCTCGACCCGCATCAGTTCCTCGATCGAGCGCCACTCGATCTCGAAGTCGGTACCGGCGTGACCCATGATGCGGGTGGTGCGCAGATGCAGGAAAGTCGGACGCCGCGTGCTGCGGCAGTGGTGCACCGCGCGCGCAACTTGCTCGTATCCTGCGGCGAGGTCCAACCCATCGGCGTAGAAATAATCGAGGTCGCGGCGGCCGGAAAAATTCTGCGCGATCCAGCCGCTGGGCGTCTTGACCGAAATCCCGATGCCGTTGTCTTCGCAAACGAACAGCACCGGCGCGGGAAGCTTCTGGTAGGCGGTCCAGGCCGCTGCGTTGAACGCGGTCTGCGCGGTGGCGTGATTTGAACTGGCATCGCCGAAGGAACAGATTGCGATGCTGTCGTCGGGAATCGGTGAGGCGTGACCCATGCGGCGCGCCTGCTCGATCGCCACCGCGGTGCCGAATGCCTTGGGCAGATGCGAGGCGATGGTCGAGGTCTGCGGCAGCACCCATAAGGGCTTGCTGCCCCAGACCTTGTGACGGCCACCGGAAATCGGATCGTCCTTGCTGGCGGCGAAACTCAGCGCCGAGTCCATGATGGGATCAAGCTTCTTTCCATCGGTTCCCGACAGCTTGCGGAAACGCTCCGCCATGAAACCCCCGCTGCGATAGTGCAGAAAGGCCGGATCGGTATGGCGCGTCAACCGCGCCACCATCGCATTGCCTTCGTGGCCGCTGGAGCCGATGGTGTAGAAGACCTTTTGCTGCACGCGCAACACGCGCGCCATCAGATCAAGATGACGGCTGATCAGCTGCGACTCGAATAGTTCGAGGAAGTCGCGTGCGGTGCACAGGCTGCCGTCGAGCACGGCCCCGTCAGGCGCCGGTTTCGGCCGCGCGCGGCCGTTCCAGCCGCGCACGAACTCGATGAAATTGTCGTCGCAAACCTTGGCGCGGTTGACGTCGCGCTGGCGGGCGGGGATGGGCTGTGCAGACATCGAAAACTCCGCGGGGTTTGCTCGTCATTCCAGCGAAAGCTGGAATC
>JBKJTK010000335.1:0-5828 GCA_046590875.1 Chiayiivirga sp. | reverse complement strand
ACAAAAGCGTGGCGCGCTACTGGCGCGCGACGCTCGTTCTGAAATCCGAGGAACTGAACATGAGAGTTATGCGCGGCTTTACCCTGATCGAAGCCATGATCGTCGTGGCGGTTTTGGCGATATTGACTGCCATCGCGATTCCCTCCTATCAAAACCAGGTGCGGACGTCGCGGCGGGGCCAGGCCAAGGCCGACATGATGGAAATAGTGCAGGCGCTCGAGCGCTACAACACGGTGAACGATCGCTTCACCGGCTACACCCCGACCACCACAACCTCTCCCAAGAGTGGCGACCCGCTGGCGTACAACGTCGTGGTCAGCAACTTGGCGCGCACGACCTTCACCGTGACGGCGACGCCGCAGGGAGGCCAAACCTCGGACGGGTGCGGCACGCTGACGGTCAATCACGCCGGCGCCCGCACCACCAGCGGTGCCAACACCGACTGCTGGTGACCAACAGCCATCACCCACGCTGACTTGATCTCATCGGCCGGCGGGTTACCTTCTCGATCACCCGCACGGTGCCAGGCCTGGCGCCTCGCGCGCGCTGGCTTTGCGGCTGCGGCCACCGTTGTTGAGCACCAGGCCTGCGAGGGGCGCGCCGTCGCTATCACACAGCCGCAGGGTCTGATTCGAGCCGCGTGCGGACCCGTTCGGCAGGAAAACCACGAGCCCGCGCGCTACTGAACCGCGAATGCGCAGGTCCACACTGGCCGTTTCGTGCCGCAGTGCATTCTCGGACGGGTCCAATTGCCTGTCCGCGTCAGCGTCGGCGAACACGATCCACCCGGCTTCCCAGATTGCGTCGCGACGGCAGATGCGACCATCGACACTTGGACACACCACCGTGCGTTGACGTCGCGTCACCGCAAGCGTTCGGGCCAGATTGAACGTAGCTGTCAGGCGATTGTGTTCGGCCGAAATCCGGTTGCGATCGGTGACGCCGGCGAACCCGGAAATCGCCGCGCCTAGAAGCAAGCTGCCGACGGCGAGGACCGTGAGCGATTCGATCAGACTAAAGCCGGCAAGCGAACGAGTCATGCGAGTGCTCCGTGATGGGGAGCACAGGTTGAAGTGCACAAGCCTGTGATGGCATCGGCTTTTGCAGCACGTGAGCCTAGGAAATCTCCGCGCAGCAATGGATCACCGGGCGTTCAACGCCGCCGGGTGACCGTGCACCCCGCATCGGTGCTTCTGCCGTAGCCGATAGTGCGAGCCGATCGAAGCGATGCGGTCGTGTGGCCCAACGAAGTCGCTGGACCCGCTTCAGCGCTGCGCCGCCACCCACCGATCGATCTTGTTTTCCAGCACGCTCAACGGCACCGACCCGTCGCGCAGCACTTCGGCGTGGAAGGCGCGGATGTCGAACTTGGTACCCAGTGCTTTTTCGGCCCGGGCGCGCAGTTGCTTGATCTTGAGTTCGCCGATCTTGTACGCGAGCGCCTGTCCAGGAATCGCGATGTAGCGTTCGGCTTCCGAAACGGCTTCGGTGTTGGTGGTGGCAGAGTTGGTGAGCATGTATTCGATCACCTGCTCGCGCGTCCAGCCTTTCGAGTGCAACCCAGTATCCACAACAAGTCTAATCGCGCGCCACAGTTCGGCTTGCAGGCGGCCGAAATACTGGTAGGGGTCGGTGTAGACGCCCAGTTCCTTGCCGAGCGATTCGGCGTACAGGCCCCAGCCTTCGGCGAACGCGGTTTCGCCGCCGAAGCGACGGAACTTCGGAAGTTCGGCCAGTTCCTGTTGCAGCGCGATCTGGAAGTGGTGGCCGGGGATCGCTTCATGCAGGTAAAGCGCTTCCATATCCCAGGTCTTGCGGGCCGGAAGGTCGTGGGTATTGACGTAGAAGATGCCGGGACGCGTGCCGTCTTCGCTCGGTCCCTGATACGAGCCACCAGCGGCGCTCGCCGCGCGGAATTCTTCCACCGGGCGGATCTCGAATCCGGCCTTCGGAAGCAGCGAGAACAAGGCCGGAACCCCCGCGTCGACCGTGGCGCGCAAGCCGTTGTAGGCATCCAGCAAGGCTTGTTCGGTGGCGAAGGTGAACTTCTTGTCGGTGGTGACGTGTTTGAAGAAATCCTTCAGCTCTCCTTTGAAGCCGACCTGCTGCATCACGGTGCGCATCTCGCCCTGGATGCGAGTGACCTCACCCAGACCGATATCGTGGATTTCTGCGGGCGACAAATCGGTGGTGGTGCTGGTTTTTGCATTGAAGGCGTACCAGGCTTCGCCATCGGGCAGCGCCGACAGTGCAACAGTGTCGCGCGCGGCAGGCAGGTATTCGTCGGCGACAAAACTGCGCAGGCGCTGGTAGGCAGGGATGATCTGTTCGCCGATGAGCTTGCCGTAGGCCTCGGTGAGCCGGGTCTTGTCGGCTTCGGTGAAGTCAGCAGGAAGACTCTTGATCGGGCCCCAGAACACCGTGTCCTGAGGTTTGTCCTTGATCAGCGCATCGAGCTGCGGCAACACTTTCTGCATCAGCGCCTTCGGCTGCACCACACCCTTGCTCATGCCTTCGCGCATGTTCGCGATCGCGGTGTCGAAGATGGCCGGCACGGCTGCGCCGCGCTTGAGCCAGTTGTCGTAGTCGGTCACGGTCTTGAACGGTTGCGCGCTCTGGCCGGAGCCGAGCTGAGCGACGAAACTGGCAAAGCTGCGGAACTGCTCCACCGGCTGCATCCAGCTCGGGAAGCGTTCGCCTTCGAGACCAATGCGCAGGTCGCGCAGGAAGATGTCGTAGGAAAGGCGCGCTTGCCCGTCAAGCACATTGCCGTCGATCGCGCTGACACGGTCCAGCCACTTCTGGTTGAAGTCGTGCGATTGCTGGCCAGACTCGGCCGAGAGGAAGTTCGGCAGTTGGTCGTTGTAGCGCGGATCGCCGACGAAGGTGGCCTGGATTGGATTGAGCTTGAGCGACTCCTCCCAGAACTCGGTGTAAAGCGTTTCGAGTTGTGCGGCTATCGCGGCCGCATCCGGTTTGGCCGGCTGCGCCGCAGGGGCGGGCGCCGCGGCTTGGGTCGCCGCTTGACTGGGCGTGGCGTCCTGCGCGCCGCCGCAGGCGGTCAGGGCGAGAGCGAGCGATACGACGAGCAGGCGTTGTTTCATCATGAACTCCGAGCAGGGTGTGGCGCACCCTACGCGTCGGCGACGGCGCAGGCATGGGCCGAAAGGACTACAAGCCGGCTGGGGCGGGTTGCTCGGAGCGAAAACCGGGCTGTGCCAGTACGATATCGACGCGCTGCGGGTGTCCGGTGCGGACCCGAACCTGCCAGCGCACCGGTGCGATACAGGCATCGCAGCGGTAAGCAGAGGTGGCGTAAGTGTCCAGGCGTGGGTACTGGATGACGCCGTTGGCGCGCACCTCCTGCCGCTGCGCACCGTCGTAGGGACGAAACGGAGTGCTGACCAGCAGCGTCTGCTCCGGCGCAGACTCGAACCGCCACGAATGAGTGTCGGGCCAGCCCGATTCCTGTGGTCGGAACGGATAGCGACGGCCATCCGGGATGGTTTCGGTCGAGGTGCCCGCGATGACCTGTGCCGGGGCGAGCCGCAAGGCAGCTGGCCAATCCGGCGCGGGATGCAGACCCAGTGTGAGCAGCGCCTGGGGGGGCAGACCGAGGCGTTGGTCAGCATTGAGTTGCGCTCCGCCGCCGATGCCGATGCCATGGGTGTCTCCACAATCCAGGCGCGCGCCCAATCCGAGTGCGGCATCGAACAGCGCACCCACTTCAGCATGCAGCACGACGGGGTCGCGTGCGGCGCAGAGTTCGCGCCCGAGCCGATCCTGGCGCCAAGCCGGTAGCAGGGCCTTGAGGTCGCCCGGTGTCCGCCATTGCGCCACGTCGAAGATCGCTGCGGTGGGCAGGCGCATCAGGCCCTGTTCGGCACGCAGGATCAGCAGGCCCGAAGCACTCGCGGCGAGGATGACGCTGGCCAGCATCGCGCCGCGCCGCAGCCAGGCCTGCCATCCCGCGGCAGCCAAGGCATCCCACCCCACGGCCAGCAAGCCAGCCGCGGGCGGCCACAGCAGCAGACTCATATAAAACGGCGTGCGTTCGCGCAGCAAGGCCAGGCCGAAGACGCCCAGCGCCAGGGCTGCGAACAGCGTCGCTGTAAGCGGACCGTGTCGTCGCTGTGAGAACGACAGCGCCAGTCCGATGAGGGCGGGTGAGATCGCAAGGGCGAGAATGAGGTGCAACGGCCAACGCCATGCGGGCGCTGCAAGATGTTCACCCGGAAGCAGGGCGCCGCCGAACAACGAGCCGCTCGACAGCGCCAGCGGACTGCCGAATGCATGGGTGTTGGTGTAATGCGGCATGTGTTGCAGCAGCGGCCAACCTTCTCGCGTTTCGGCCACCAGCATCGGCAGGAACGGCAGCAGCGCTGCGCCGAACGCGATGGCCCAGCCGCGCAGTTCACCGCGCCACGGCCGTCGTCGGCGCTGCCACAGCAACACGACCAGCAGCGGAAACAACACCAGCGTGGCGGGATGGGCGTGCAGCGCCGCCGCGAGCATCAAGCCCAGGGCAAGCCAGCGGCCCAAGCTATCGCGTTCCCACAGACGCAGCGCGCAGAGCGCGGTCGCGAGCACGGCCGTCTGCACCACGCTGGTATGGGTGGCGAGCAGCGCACCGACGAGCGCCCAGTTCGGCAGTGCCATCGCGAGCGCGAAGCCCACACCGAGCCGCCGACCGCCCAGTCGCGTGCCAAGCGCGAAGGCAAGCGGAAACTTGAGCGCATCCAGCAGGCCGATGAACGCCAGGGTTGCGGCGGTGGAGGCGGTCAGCGCCAGCACCGGTGCCAGCAGGTAGTACCAGACGGGTCCGAGATTTCCCACAGCATTGATGATCGGTCCGCGCAGCGGCCACTCCTCGCCGCTGCCGATGCGCGCGGCGATCACGAGGTCGCGCGCGGTGTCGAGGATGATCGTGGTGAACGGGTAAGGTGCCACGCACAGCAGCATCAACCCGACCCATACCGCGCGCGTCATGCGGCGGCTGCCATCGCCTTGAGATGGCGCGCGCTCTCGCGCCCGAGATAGCGCGAGATACCGGCGCGCATCGCATAGATCGCCGGGATCAAAGCGACAGCCGCGCACATCTTGTAAAGGTAATTCACCGTGCCGACCGCGAGGAACAGCGAGATGGACCATTGTTGCGGCCCGAGCACAAAGGCGATGTAGAGCACGATGAAACTGTCGAAGAACTGCGACACCGCAGTCGACCCGGTGGCGCGTAGCCACACCAATCGCTCACCGGTCGCACGCCGGATGCGGTGGAAGATCGACACATCGATCAGTTGTCCGATCAGGAACGCGGTGACCGAGCCGGCGATTGTCCACAGCCCCTGTCCGAACACCGCCGCGAACGCCGCCTGGTAATCCGGCACGCCCTGGTCCTGCGCAACCGTCACCCACCAACTGGCCGGGGCGAGCGCAATTGCGGCGTAGGCAAATACGAAACCGTAAATGATCAGTGCAACCGCCAGCCACGAAATCAGCCGCACGCCGCGTTTGCCGTAATACTCGTTCACCACATCGGTCAGCACGAACACCACCGGCCATAGCAGGGTGCCGGCGGTGAAGCTGAGTGATCCCGATTGCCCGAACAGGTTCCACTCGAACGGCGCCACGCCGAGCGTCTCTTCGAGGGCGAAGATCTTCACCCCGATGAACTCGGCGAGGATGGCGTTGGCGACAAAGAATCCGCTGAGGACGAGAAAAAGCTTCTGGCTGCGATCGAACAGGACGCTCATGCCGTGACAACTCTTAAGCGTTGGGAAGTCATACCTTTGAAAGATCAGGCCTTTGAAAGATCAGGCCTTTGAAAG
>JBKJTK010000136.1:0-3010 GCA_046590875.1 Chiayiivirga sp. | reverse complement strand
GACTTCCGCTACGCCTCGGAACTGGTCGACTTCATCCGGCGCGAGCACGACGGGTATTTCCATATCGAGGTTGGCTGTTACCCGGAGATGCATCCGCAAGCCGAGGACGCGCTCGCCGATCTCGCGCATTTCAAACGCAAGATCGACGCCGGCGCCGACGGAGCGATCACCCAGTATTTCTACAACGCCGATGCCTATTTTCGTTTCGTCGAGGATGCGCGTCGCGCCGGCGTCACGGTCCCAATCGTGCCGGGCATCATGCCGATCTCGAATTTCGGTCAGATCCGACGCTTCTCCGAGATGTGCGGGGCTGAGATTCCACGCTGGATGGGGCGCCGCATGAGTGCGTATGGCGACGATGTGGAAGCGATCCGCAGCTTTGCCGCCGACGCGGTGGCGGGACTATGCCGACGATTGCGCGAGGGTGGCGCGCCGGCACTGCATTTCTACACGCTGAATATGGCGAAACCGACGCTCATGGTGCTGGAGCGGTTGCGCTGAAGCGGCTGCTAAGCTGCGGCGATGCGCGTTCTGGTGTTGCTGGCTTTTTGCAATCTGCTGCTGACGTCGCACGTCGACGCCGCCGACGGCATCCGTCGCTGCATCAGCCCCGAGGGCGTGTCGATCTACACCGACCAGCCCTGCGCAAAGTTCAATGCGGTGGATCGCAAACCGCAACCCACGGCCGCCGGTACTTCAATCGAGAACAGCGGGTTCGCGCGTAGCGATTGTGTGCGGCGTACCGACACCTTGCTGTTCGACCTGCGACAGGCGATCGAGTCCGACAACATCAATAGACTGGCCGGGCTGTATCACTGGCCCGGTACCAGCGGACGCGGCGCGCGCGGCATCATGGATCGGCTGGAACGCCTGAGCGCACGTCCTCTGGCATCGGTGGAACTCGTGTATCCGGACAGCACGCCGGTGCGCGACAATCCCGACGCATTCCCGCCCGGCGTGCCGCCCGAAGATCCGGTCAGCGTGCATATCGAACAGATGATGCCGGGTGAGATCGCACCCAGTTTCGCCGAGGATCTGCGCCTGGTGCGGCATGCGGAATGCTGGTGGCTGCGGTTCTAGGGGCGGTGTCTGACGCGGATCGCGCACGCCCGGTAGAATTCGCGTTCGCCACCCGGAGACTCCCATGACGCGCGCCTATCCCGACCACATCTGGCACAACGGCAGTATCAAGCCCTGGCGTGATGCGACCGCCCATGTGATGTCGCATGCGCTGCATTACGGATCCTCGGTGTTCGAGGGCATTCGGAGCTACGAGACTCCCAACGGCCCTGCGATCTTCCGTCTCACCGATCACAACAAGCGTCTTTTTGCGTCGGCCAAGATCTACGACATGCCGATTCCGTATTCGCTGGAACAGATCAACGCGGCCTGCCGCGAGGTTATCCGCGCCAATGGACTCACCAAGGCTTATCTGCGCCCACTCGCGTATCTGGGCCTCGGCGGCTTCGGGCTTTCGGCCGATTGCCCGACCGAAGTTTCGGTGGCGGCGTGGGAGATGGGCCCGTATCTGGGTGCCGGCGTGCTGGAACAAGGCATCGATGCCTGCGTGTCGAGTTGGCAGCGCATGGCACCGAATACTATTCCGACGGGTGCCAAGGCGGGCGGCAACTATCTTTCGGGCCAGTTGATCGCACGCGAGGCGCGTCGATTGGGTTTCGGCGAAGGCATCGCGCTCGCGTCCACCGGATTGCTGAGTGAAGGCGCGGGCGAGAACCTGTTCCTGGTGTTCGACGGCGCCCTGCACACCTCGCCGGTGAGTGCGGCCCTGCTCAACGGCATCACCCGCAATTCGATCATGCGGCTGGCGAAAGATGCCGGTATCGAGGTCGTGGAACGCGACATGCCGCGCGAATACCTCTACCTGTGCGACGAACTCTTCATGTGCGGCACTGCGGCGGAGATCACCCCGATCCGCTCGGTCGATGGCAAACCCGTTGGCACTGGCAAGCCCGGCCCGCTGACGGCGCGCATCCAGGAATTGTTCTTCGGCCTGTTCAGCGGCACGACGCCGGACAAGTACGGCTGGTTGGAACCAGCGTAACGGCGAGATCAGCTCGCAAGGTCAAGCACCTTCGGAGATCGGGAGCCTTCAACGCCGTTGATCTGGCTCTCGCTTCAACCCCGCCGCAGGTACGGTTCGAACTCCAGCGTTGCGACCGCGCCGTGGGGTTCGCGCGGGCGAATCGAGGCGCGCCAGTCGTAGAGTTCGCATAGCCGGCGCACGATCGCCAGGCCAATGCCGGCACCCTTGCTGCCTTCCGCATTCGCCCCACGATAGCCACGGTCAAAAAGATGCGCGGCGTCCTCGGCGCTGATGCCGGGTCCGGTGTCGGCGACCTCGACCCGATCCGCCAGCACCGTGATCGCGACCTCGCCGGTCATGGTGTACTTGCACGCGTTGCCGACCAGATTTCCCAGCGCCACCGCCAGCACCGCCTCGGGCGCATCGACCAGCACCCCGCTTTGCCCATCGACGCGAATCTGCACCGGCTTGTTGCCCAAATTGATGCGATGCGACTCCGCCAATTGTTCGACCAGCTTGCGCAGCTCGGTGGCACCGTCACCGCGCTCGTTGCGCGACAGCATCAGCAGCGCGGTGGTGAGATCG
This sequence comes from Chiayiivirga sp., assembly GCA_046590875.1. Taxonomy (GTDB): domain Bacteria; phylum Pseudomonadota; class Gammaproteobacteria; order Xanthomonadales; family Xanthomonadaceae; genus JALCLA01. The sequence goes on along the minus strand of JBKJTK010000136.1, from coordinate 381 downwards.
GCGCATTGCTGCGTCGCGCGCTCGATGCGTTGCAGACGCTGGCGCATCTTGTCCGATAGCTCCGGCGCGCCCAGCAATAGTTCGGTGGCGCCGCGGATCACCGCCAACGGTGTGCGCAGTTCGTGGCTGACATCGGCATTGAACTCGCGGTCGCGGGTGACGCGTTCGGTCAGCTGATCGGCGTAGTCGTCGAGTGCGGCGGCGAGTTGGCCGACTTCGTCGTCGACGAAATGCGGCGCCAGCCTCGAAGGCTTTTGCTCTCCGTGGAACGATCGCAAGCGCGTCACCAGATCCGCGACCGGGTGCATCACCCGCCGCGACGACCACACTCCCACCAGCCACGCCAAGCCGGTGAACATCACCACCGCCACGCCCAACAGC